>JBOHPM010000448.1:0-3154 GCA_050731715.1 Candidatus Rokuibacteriota bacterium | reverse complement strand
TCCGGCGGCGCGCCCGTCACTCATCGATGACGACCTTCTCCACCGGGTCCTGGGGCTCCCGGGCCGGCTCCCCGCGGACGCGGGTGTTCAGGTCGCGCAGGATGCGCGTGAACTCGGGGCGGCTGTTCGAGGCGTCGTGCTTGATCCCGGTCTCCCACGTGAAGTCCGTCGGGCTGCCGTCGGCCTTCCGGCCCTGGGTGTGCTCGTAGATCCACTCGAGGTTCTTGAGCGTGTCCCGGGTGCCCAGGGCGTAGGCGCCGAAGTTCTCGTTGCACGGGAAGCGGACGTGGATGAACGAGAAGCCGTCGTTCTGCAGCGCCTTCTTGACGATCTTCACCGTCTGGTGCCACTGGGTGGCGGTGGTCTCGGCCACGAAGGTGGCCCCGGCGGCCTTCACCACGTCGCAGGGATCGAACGGGGGCTCGACCATGCCGTAGGGGCTGGAGTTGGTGACGTAGCCCGCCGGCGTGGTGGGGGAGAACTGGCCGCCGGTGGACTCGTAGCCCATGTTGTCCTCGCAGATCACGGTCACGCCGAGGTTGCGGCGCGCGGCGTGGATGAGGTGGGAGGTGCCGATGGAGGCGGCGTCGCCGTCGCCCACGACGATCAGGTACTTCTTGTCGGGCTGGGCGAGCTTGAGCCCGGTGGCGATGGCCAGCGCCCGGCCGTGGGTGGCCCCGAAGTTGTCACCGCCCCACGTGGCGAAGGTCTGCCGGCCCACGCAGCCGATCCCGGTGCCGAAGATCACGTCCTCCTGCTTGAGCCCGAGCTCGTCGATGGCCTGCAGCAGCCAGTTCTCGATCATGCCGATGCCGCACCCGTGACAGGCCTTCGTGGGGATCTGGCTCGGCCTCAGATATTTCTTCGCCAGCTTGTTCATCGCTCACCGCACCTCCGTCCAGATGTATGGCAGCTCGGGAATCCGGCCGGCGCGGGCCACGCCGTCCAACCCCGCCACGACCTCGGCCACCGTGTGCAGCTCGGCGCTCTTACCCATGAAGTGCACGCGGCGCTTGTCGGGCGCCGCGCGCATCACCTCGCGCACGAGCTGGCCATCGTAGTTCAGCTCGCACACCACGAAGCGTCCATCGCGCTCGAACAGCTCGTCCGGGAACGGCCAGAGCGTGATGAGCCGGATGAAGCCCGCCCGCAGGCCGCGCTGCCGCGCCTCCAGCACCCCGGTCTTGACCGTCCGGGCGTTGGCGCCGTAGGCCACCGCGATCACCTCGGCGTCGTCGAGCCCCAGGGTCTCGTAGCGGGTGAGCTGGTCCCGGTGGTGCCGGATCTTGTTGACGAGGCGGTAGGTCTGCGCCCACTGAGCCTCCATCTCCTCGATGTCGTACCCCTCCTCGGTGTGGGTGTACGCCGAGACACAGACGCCGGTGCCGTGACCGATCACGTTCGGCGGAACATCGAGGTCGGCGCTGCCCACCGGGTAAAAGGGCGGCAGCAGGTTGTGCTTGCGGGGCACGACGAAGTCGAGCGCGTCGTAATCGACCGGGAGGAACAGATCCTCCCACATGTCGGAGATGACCTGGTCGGTGAGGATCGTCACCGGCGTGCGAAAGCGCTCGGCGAGGTTGAAGGCGTCGATGGTGAGCCAGAACGCCTCCTGGACCGACGAGGGCGAGAGCACGATGGTCTCGAAGTTGCCGCCGTGGGTGGCGTAGCGGGCGACGTAGAACTCCCCCTGCCCCGGCGCTCCGGTGATGCCGCTGATCGGGCCCACGCGCATGGCGTCCACGACGACCAGGGGGATCTCGTTGGTGATGGCCCAGCCGTAGGCATCGTGCATGAGCGTGTAGCCCGGGCCCGACGTCGCCGTCATCGCTTTGAGCCCACCCAGGCTCGCCCCCGCGCAGGTGTGCATGCCGGCCAGCTCGTCCTCGCACTGCATGTAATAGCCGCCGACCTGCGGCAACCGCTTGGACATGTACTCGGCGATGTCGGTCGCCGGCGTGATCGGGTAGCCGGCGAACACCCGGCAACCGGCGGCGATGGCGCCCTCGGTGAGCGCGTAGGTGCCGGCCTCGAGCAGCCGGCGGCCGCTCGTGCAGCGCCGCGCCCACTCCACCCACGGGGCGACCAGGGGTTGCGTGAAGTCGAGGGCGACAGGCGGCATCACGCGCGCGCCCCGGCGAGCCCGGCCTTCACCGCCACCTCGATGCAAAAATCGGGGCAGATCTGGTAACAGAGCATGCACCCCACGCAGTTCTCCTCGTGGGCCACGACCATGGGGACCCAGCCGATCTTGTTGGGCGTCGCGCGCCAGGCAAAGACGTCGACGGGGCACACGTGCAGGCAGAAGCCGCAGGCCTTGCACATGTCCTCGGCCACGAGGACATCCCAGCGCCCGGCCGGCCCCTTGGGGGCCTTCTTCTCAGCCTTGAACAGCGCCATCGGAGACTCCCGCGGCCATCGCCGCCAGCACGATCGCTCGGGCATTGGTGATGTGCAGGCGGGCCAGCCGCTCGGCCCGGCTCGCGTCGCGGGCCGTGATGGCTTCCCAGATCCCGTGGTGCTCGCGATAGGCGTCCTGCAACCGACGTGACGTCTTGAGCAGGAGCGGGTGAAAGCGCTGGATGCTCAGCCGCACCACCGCCGACAGGGACTGCAGCCGGGCGTTGCCGCTCGCCCGGAAGATCTCGTCGTGGAACGCCACGTGGGCCGCGAACCACCGGTTGGCGTCCTGCCGCTCGAGGCACTGGCGCATCCGCTCGAGGGCGCGCTCCAGCCGGGCCAGAGACACCGGCGTGGCGCGGCCGGCCGCCAGGCGGGCGGCCAACCCGTCCAGGACCTCCCGCAAGTCGTAGAGCTCGGCGCCCTCGTGCAGATCGAGAACGGTCACGCGCACCCCGCTGCCGGGCAGGAGCTGGACCAGTCCCTCGTGCTGCAGGCGTCCCAGCGCCTGGCGGATCGGCGTGCGACTGATCCCCAGACGGTCAGCGAGGTCCGTCTGGCGCAGCCGCGCGCCCTCGGGGAATCGCCCACTCAGGATGGCATCACGCAGGGCCTTCGTGGCCTCGTCCACGAGGCGTTGCCGCTTGAGGGGCTCCACGACCTGGGTCCTTGCCATGCTTCGCTGGATTCTGGATCCAGAATCCAGCCATGTCAACCGAAACGTCTCGTGATGTAATCCCGGCATGGCCCTGAC
>JBOHPM010000447.1:0-3161 GCA_050731715.1 Candidatus Rokuibacteriota bacterium | reverse complement strand
CGTGATGACGTGGCCGATGGGGTACGACGCATGGGTGTGCAGCACCATCTTGGGGTGGCCGGTGGTGCCCGAGGTGAAGTAGATCATCATGGGATCGCTGCTGGCGTTGTGGGGGTGAGCGCATCGATCGCGCGCCCGGGCCATCAGCGCTTCGTAGCTCTCCCAGCCCTCGCCGGGGCGTCCCAGCACGATCCGGTGCTTCACGCCAGGGCACTCGGCCAGTACGTGATCGACCTTCGCGGCATTCTCCTCGTCGGTGATGACGACGGAGGCCGCCGAGACGTCGAGTCGGTACCGGATGTCCTTGGTCGTGAGCAGCGTCGTTCCCGGCACGGAGACGGCGCGGGCCCGGAGGCAGCCGAGCACGATCTCCCACCACTGGGCGACCCGCGGCAGCATGATGAAGACGCGCTCGCCTGGCGTCACGCCGAGCCCACCGAGAAGGTTGGCAAGGCGGCGGGAGCGCTCCCCGAGCTCGGCGAAGGTGAAGCGGCGGGGCTGGCCGTCGGGCGACACCCACAGCATGGCAAGCTTGCCGGCATCGCGGGCCCAGCGGTCGAAGACGTCGAAGGCCCAGTTGAAGGACGGAGGGACTTCGAGCCGGAACGTCCGACACGTGGCCGCGTAGTCCGTCATGTTGCGCGCCATCTGAGCCCCCCGCGAGAGGGGTCCGATCATAACGCAAGTGGGTGGGTCGAGGCCCCGAGGCCGCCCGATCCTCGTTCGGCACCGGGGTCTCGGGCTATGATGTCACCTGTGCGCGGTGGGCTCGCGCTGCTCGAGGGTTCGGCCGTGGCTGCCTGTGCGCTGCTCGCCGTTCCGATCATCCGTAGACTGGCGCTGCCCCTCGAGCCCGTCGGTCTGCTCGCGGTGCTCCTCGCCGTCGTCGCCGGCTATCTCCTGGCCGATCTCCTCTCGGGACTCGTCCACTGGTTCTGTGATCGCTTCTTCGAGGAGCACACGCCGGTCATCGGCGCCGTGCTCATCTTCCCGTTCCGCGAGCATCACCGTGATCCGCTGGCGATGACGCGCCACGGCTTCCTGGAGCTCACGGGCAATTCGTGTCTGGGTCTGGCGCCGGTGCTGGCGCTGGCCTGGTGGTGGCCGCTGAGCGTGTGGCTCGACGCGCTGGTGCTGGTGGTCGCCGCCGGCGTGGTCGCGACCAACCTGCTCCACAAGTGGGCGCACGCCGCGACGGCGCCGGCGCCGGTCCGCTGGCTGCAGCGCTGGCGGCTCGTGCTCCCTCCCGACGCGCACGCGGTGCATCACCGCCCGGGCCACGCCGGCGCCTACTGCGTCACCGCGGGGTGGATGAACACGTTCACCGATCGTCTGCGTCTCTTCGACGGTCTCGGCCACGCGCTCGCCGCGGTCGGTGTGCCACGCACGACGGCCGGTGACTGAGCGTCCGCTCGGCTACGAGCGGCGCTTCGGCCGGGGCTGGATCAGCGGCGTCGGGGCCGTGGCCCTCGGCGCTCTCGGCGCCGGCGCCGTCCTGTGCATCCGCTATCCGGCCCTGCTCACGGTGCCGGACGCGCGGGCCCTCTATCCCCTGGAGCTGGTGCGCGTCCTGATCCATCTGGTGCTGGTGGGGGCCTTCGGGCTCGCGCTGCTGAGCATCGGGCTCAGCCGCCGGGCGCCGCTCGCCCTCACCGCGCTGGCGCTGGTCGTGGCCGCCGTGCTGCTGGGCGGCTCCCAGGTGGAAGTCGGCTCCCTGGAGGGCGCGCGCTATCTCGGCCTCGACTGGTTCCTCCTGAACGTGCTCGTGCTCGCCATGCTCTTCGTGCCGCTCGAGCAGCTCTTCGCGCGCCTGCCTCAGCGGGTGCTGCGCCCTGGCTGGACGACCGATCTCGCCCATTTCGCGGTCAGCCACCTGCTGGTCCAGGTGACCGTGCTGCTCACGCTGATGCCGGCGGCCATCTTCTTCCGGTGGGCGGTGCACCCGTCGATCCAGAACGCGGTGGCGAGCCAGCCGTTCGTGCTGCAGTTCATCGAGATCCTGATCGTCGCCGACCTGTCGGAGTACGCGATCCATCGCCTCTTCCACGTGGTCCCGTGGCTGTGGCGCTTCCATGCCGTCCACCACTCGTCGGAGGTGATGGACTGGCTGGCCGGCTCCCGGATGCACCTGGTCGACGTCGTGGTGACGCGCGCCCTGGCCTTCGTGCCGCTCTACGTGCTGGGCTTCTCCCCCACGCCCGTGTACGCCTACCTGGTCTTCGTGTCCTTCCACGCCGTGTTCATCCACGCCAATGTGCGCTTTCGCTTCGGCCGGCTGGCGCACCTCATCGCCACGCCGCAGTTCCACCACTGGCACCACGCGGCCGAGCCCGCCGCGGTAGACAAGAACTTCGCGGTGCACCTGCCCGTGATCGATCGGCTGCTCGGGACCTACTACATGCCGCCCGACCGGTGGCCCGGCGCCTACGGCATCGCCGGCAGCCCGGTGCCCCGCCACTACGTCCCTCAGCTCCTCTATCCATTCACGCGCCCCTGAGCGGCGATCACGCCCTTGACACGGTGGACGCCGCAGCGGTACACCGTTGCGCGCAGGTGGTCCAGCACGTTCGGGCCCCACGCGAAGGCTGTTCGAGGGGAGACAATGAGCGACCGTGAGCTCTGTCATCTGAGCATTCACGATCTCGCCGGGCGGATCCGGGAGCGCGAGATCTCTCCCGTGGAGGTGGTGGAAGCCCACCTGCGGCAGATCGAGGCGCTGAACGCTGGCCTCACGGCATTCCTGACCGTGACCGGGGACCGCGCGCTCGCGGAGGCCCGTCAGGCCGAGGCCGAGATCGCCGCCGGCCACTGGCGGGGGCCGCTTCACGGGATTCCCTACGGGGCGAAGGATATCATCGACACGGCGGGGGTCCGGACCACCCACGGCTCGAGCTTCTTTCGCGAGCATGTCCCCACGCGGGATGCGGAGTGCATCGTCCGTCTTCGCCGGGCGGGGGCCATACTGGTCGGCAAGACCCTCACGCACGAGTTCGCCTCGGCCGCCACCACCATCAACCCCCACTACGGAACGGCACGCAACCCGTGGGGGCTCGACCACATCACCGGAGGCTCGAGTGGAGGCTCGGCCGCCGCCGTGGCGGCGGGGCTGTGCGCCTTTGCCCTGGGCTCCGACACCGGGGGCTCCATCCGGAACCCGGCCG
>JBOHPM010000446.1:0-3165 GCA_050731715.1 Candidatus Rokuibacteriota bacterium | reverse complement strand
GGCCACCACCTCGTCGAGCGCGGGGTGAGCGGCCAGCACCGCGGCCTCGCGACGCTCGACGATCCAGGTCAGGCGGGCCTGGGGCAGGCGCGCGCGCAGCGTGGCCGCCACCGGGAGCGTGTGCACCACGTCGCCCAGCGACGAGAGCTTGACGATGGCGACGTTCACGCGGGCCTCTTCACCCGAAGCGCTCGCGGATGAGGGCAATGACATCGCGAGTCGAGTGCCCCTTGGGGTCGCCGGCGATGACCACGCGCCCGCCAACGGCCCGTACACTGGCCCGCTCGGGCACCGACTCCGGCGTGTAGTCCGTCCCCTTGGCGTGGACGTGGGGCCGCAGGCGGGTCACCAGGCCGTCCGCGGTGTCGTCGTCGAACATCACCACGTGGTCGACCTCGCGCAGGGCGGCCAGGAGCTCGGCACGCTCGGCGATCGGCATGAGCGGGCGGCCGGGGCCCTTCAGTCGGCGTACGGCGGCGTCGGAGTTCAGGCCGACGAACAGGACGTCGCCGAGGGCTCGCGCCCCGCGCAGGTAGCGCACGTGTCCGACGTGGAGCAGGTCGAAGCAGCCGTTGGCGAGGACGATGCGCTTGCCGGTGGCGCGCAGCCGCTCGGCCAGCGCGGCGGCCTCGTCGAGCGTCAGCACGGGATCACGACGCCCCGGGGCCGAGCGCCTGGGCCAGCTCCGCGCGGGTCACCGTTGCCGTGCCGCGCTTCAGGACGACGAGGCCTCCCGCCACGTTGGCGAGCGTCGCCGCCTGTACGGGGGCGCTACCGGCGGCCAGGGCCACGGTGAAGGTCGAGATCACGGTGTCCCCCGCCCCGGTGACATCGGCGATCTCGTCGCTGCCGAAGATGGGCATGAAGGTCGTGGCCCCATCCCGCTCGAGGAGGGCCAGCCCCTGGCTGCCGCGCGTGACCAGCAGCATCCGGGCATCCAGCCGCTCCAGGAGCTGGTGTCCGGCCTTCTCCAGCTCGCGCTCGTCATCGACGGCCGTCCCGGTGAGCTCGGCGAGCTCCGCCTCGTTCGGCGTGGCCGCGGTGACACCACTGAAGCGCGGCAGGTCGTAGCGGCTGTCGGCGGTGACGACGAGGTGGCGGCGGCGGGCGATCGCGCGGATGCGCTCGTACAGCCGCGGGGTCAGCGTCCCGTACCCGTAGTCGGAGAGCACGATGGCGTCGGCGTGGGCGGCGAGCGAGGTCAGCCGGCTGAGCAGGCCGTCTTCGGTCGTCGGGGCCAGCTCCTCGGTGGGCTCGCGGTCCAGCCGGACCACCTGCTGGCGGGTGGCCTGATAGCCACCGGCCATGATCCGGGTCTTCACCGGCGTGGGTCGCCCGGCCTCGGTAACGATCCCGTCGGTCGGCACCCCCACCGCGTGGAAGAGCGCCACCAGCTCCTCGCCGGCCCGGTCCCGTCCGATCACGCCGACGGGCAGCACGCGGGCGTCGAGCGCGCGGAGGTTGTGAGCGGCGTTGGCGGCGCCGCCCAGGCGGACGTCGCGCTCGGTGAACTTCAAGATGATCACGGGGGCTTCCCGTGAGATGCGCCCGGGCTTGCCGATCAGGTATTCGTCCTCGATGAGATCGCCGACGACAATGATGGTCCGCTCGGCGAACCGGTCGACGAGGGCGCGCAGCCCCGCGGTCTCGGGCATCACGGCCTCCGCTGGGCGAGGATCCACTCGACGGCGTCGAGGAGATCGACGGCGACGTGATCGGGCATGACCGGGAAGCTCTCGCGCCGGTACTCCCACTCGCCCCGGCCATACCCCGTGAGGACGAGCACGCCCCGGCACCCGAGCCCCTGCGCGGACGCCAGATCCGATGGCCGGTCGCCGACGACGGTGGAAACGCTCAGGTCGAGACCGAGCTCGGTGGCCGCGCGCAGCATCAGCCCCGGCTTCGGCTTCCGGCACTCGCACTGCGCCCGAAACGGCGGCTCGCCCTCGGTCGGATGGTGAGGGCAGACGTACACACCGTCGAGGGAGGCGCCGGCCTGCTTGAGCTGGGCGACCAGCTCGGCGTTGGTGGCCTCGAGCACGTCCGGCGAGAAGTAGCCCCGCGCCACTCCCGCCTGGTTGGTCACGACGACGGCGGCGACCCCGGCCGCGTTCAGACGGCGGATCGCCTCGGCCGAGCGCGGCAGGAGCTGCAGCCGCTTGGGGTGGTTGACGTACCCCACCTCGTGAGTCAGGGTGCCGTCACGGTCGATGAACGCAGCGGGCCGAGAGGCCACTGCTGAGAGTCTACGGCCTGACTCTCTGATTCTCAAGACAATGTGGGCCTGGCGGCCGCGCAGCGAGCGTAGAGCGGCGCAAACGCGGCAACCTGCGCGGCATAGGTGAAGGGCTCGGCGGAGGCCCGGGCGGCCTCCGCCATCTCGGCTCCGGCGTGGCTTGCCCGCTGGCGCAGTTCGGCGAGGCCTGTGGCCACGGCGCGCGCGTCGCGCGGGTCGACGATGACTCCGTTGAGGCCGGGGCGGACCACCTCGCTGCCACCGGCCGCGACGCTCGCCACGATGGGCAAGCCGGAGGCCAGCGCCTCCAGGTGCACGTTGCCGAAGGGCTCGTAGCGGCTGGGCAGCAGGGCGGCATCGGCCGCGGCGTACCAGCGCTCGACATCCACACGGGGACCGAGCCAGATCAGCCGCTCGGCGACGGCGTGCCGAGCGGCCAGCTGCTGATACGGGCCCGCATCCCCCTTGCCGATCACGACGAGCCGGCTCTGAGGGTCGCCGAGCAGGGCCATCGCCTCGATCGCCGTGGCCAGGCCCTTGCGCTCGAAGCCGCTGCCGACGAAGAGCGCCGTCCAGGCCCCGGCGACCAGGCCGGCCTCCGCGCGCGCTGCCGCGCGCATCGTGCCGCGGTTGGCCGGGTGAAAGCGCCGGAGGTCGACCCCGTTGTAGATGACGCTGACGCGGCCCGGGCTCACGCCGTAGAGTGTCTCGATCTCTCGCTTGCCTGCGCAGGAAATGGCCACGATGCGCGGCGTGCCCGTGAGCACGCGACGCTCCAGCGCAAGCAGCACCCGGTGGTACAGGCGCCGCCCGGTTGGCCGTCCACGGCTGAGCAGGTATCCGCGGTGGCAGCCCTCCCCCGCTCGATAGATGTCCTGGCCGAGCGTGCGCTCGTGGCTCTGCACGACGTCCCATCCCCGCGCCGCTAG
>JBOHPM010000445.1:0-3166 GCA_050731715.1 Candidatus Rokuibacteriota bacterium | reverse complement strand
TGCAGCAGGGACTCTGGGTCGTCAAGACCGCGGAGCGGTACGAGCCGACCTTCTCCTATCGCTGGGATCTGCTCGAAGCCTGGCTGCCCGATGCCGTGGCCGAAGGCCGGCGATTGCACCGTGAGGCGGCCCTCGACCGACTGCTCGAGCGCTACCTGCGTGGCGCGATCTTCGGCCGCCCACTGCATCTGGCTCGCCTCTTCGGCGTGCGGCCGGAGGAGATCGCGGGGGCCGTGCGTCGCCTGGCCCGCGCGGGGATGCTGCTCGATGTCGGTCAGCTGTCGGGCTGGTCGGGACGCTGGGTGGTGCACCGGCGGCTGGCTACGTCCCCGGAAGCTCGATGATCCGGAACGGTGGGCGATCGGGGAACACTCACTGGAGCACCGGGATGGCCACATTGTAGACGGGCAAGTTCTGAGCCGACGAGGCGGTCAGGGGTCGCTACAGTCCCTCAGGCTGCCGCAGTTGGGGCACACGATCTTGCACTTCTGCTCGTCCATCCGTTCCCCGCAGCGCTCGCAGAAGTGCAGCCACTCGATCCGGCCGCCGCCCCGGTCGATGGCCCGGTCGTCCATCGCCGGCAAGCCTGACACCGACCACAGGCAGAAGTCAACGAAAGCCGGGATGCCGTACACTGGTGACTCGATGCCCGAGGCCTGGGACGATCCCGAGTGGCTACGTCACGTCTTCGAGGAGACGCGGGTGGTGCGGCGTCCCCTCGCCGGGATCATCGCGGGCTACCACACGCTGCCCTACATCCTGGTGGGGGCCGAGCGGGAGCAGCCGGGAAAGTCCGTGGAGGTCCGGGGCCGGATCCGGGTCTCGCCCCGGATGGTGATTACCCCCGGCCGTGACGGTCCCACCTACGGGGAGCTGTTCGGTGAGCGCGAGCTGATGCACCACACGCTGGTGGCCCGCGTCTTCAGCTTCCGCTACGCCCCCCGTCTCATGCTGGAGAGCGAAGACCTCCAGATCCGGCGGCACACGCGGGGCCCCGAGGACCACCTGCACCGGGTGCTCGAGGAGCTGGCCCAGCGCGAGATCATCAACACCGGGGTGATCGTCACCCCCGACGCGCACTTCTATCCGGTGTCGGTCGATCGCTTCATCCGTGAGATCTTGGATCAGGAGTTCAAGGACTGACGACGATCCGGCGGGCGTGGAGCTCCCGGATGGCGGCCTCGTCGTATCCCACCTCGCGCATGACGTCTGTCGTGTGCTGGCCGAGCCGGGGCGCCGGCCGGCGGATGCCGCCCGGCGTCGCCGATAGCTTGTAGGGGATGCCGAGCACACGGCGAGTCTAGCAGGCTACTGTCAGCGGTTCACCGCCTGCCGTGCCAGAACGACGCGACCGTGCTCACCGGCGCTGATCTTCCGCAGACTTGGCGGCGGCACCCTCTTTGCTCGGATCTCGTTCGAGGGGGTGCCGCATATGACACGGCTGATGATGATGTTCCTGGCTCTGGCTCTTCTGGTGTGGCCCGGAGTCGTCCTCGCGCAGGCGGCCGGCGGCGCCCGCCAGACGCCTCAGGCCGCGCGCTCCCCGGAGGGCGACCCCGGGATCATGAGCAGCACCGGCCGCGCCATCAATGATTCGTGGATCACCTCCAAGGCCAAAGCGAAGCTCATCGCCGACAAGCGCATCACCCGCGCCGTCAGCGTGGAAACGCACGCCGGGGTGGTGATCCTGCGCGGCAAGGTGGCGAGCGCCGAGGAACGGCAGGTTGCCGAGCAGGTCGTGCACGGCACCGATGGGGTGAAGGCGGTACGTAACGCGCTGCAGATCGTCCCCGACACTCAGCGGACGGCCGTCGACGCGCGGGACAAGGACATCAAGAAGAGCGTGAAGGCCCGCCTGGATCAGGAGACGATGCTCAAGGACTCCGACATCACCGTACGCTCGGACAACGCCGTGGTCACCCTGATGGGGGCGGCCGCCGATGCCCGGGCCGTCGCTCGGGCCAACGAGCTGGCCCGGCGGACGAGCGGCGTGCGCGCCGTCCGCAACGAAATCAGAGTCGCCAGCGCCGGCCCCGCCCGCTAGCACGCGCGCGGTGACGGACGCCGGCCGCCGCGCCCGTCGCCGCGCTCAGCGCTCCTTGAGCGCGGTGAGCACCTCGCCGGCTACGCGGGCGATCTCGCTCATCCCGCGCTCCACCGCGCCGGTCATGACCGCGCGCTCATCGGTGAGGCGGCCCACTTCGTGGCCTCGCCTCGTGAGCTCGCCCTGCAGCTCTTCGACCTCGCGCTTGAGACGGGCGACATGAGCCTCCGCGGAGTCGGCGCGTTTGCGCAACTCGTCGCACTCTTGCATGAGCGAGGGGATGACGTGGCTCACCATGTGCTGGCTGTCGCGGACCCAGGTCTCGATCTGATGCCACGCTTGCGTGATGGTGTCCGTGCTCTCCATAGTCTTGACCTCGTACGCGGGGCTCGGATGCAGGGTCCGGACTGGCGTCCGGCTCTCCCTGGCCTTCCAGGTCGGAACGATGACGACCGGATGGCGCCGGATGTCCTCCCAGTAGTCGGGAGCCCGTCGGCGGTCCTGGTTCCGGCGCTCGGGGTGGTGCGGCAGGCTCGCGCGCCGGCGCTCGCCGCGGCGGCGGTCCATGAGGACCTGGACCCGCGGGTCGTCGAGAAATTGATCACTCACGCGGGCAAAGAGGTCGACCGCGTGGCGCGCCACGACCACGAGAAAGCGCACTTGGCCCTCGCGGAGGGGGGCCGCTCGGTCCGGGAGGCTGGTGCGCGTTCGCTGTAAAGTTTCGAGCTTGTGCATCCAGCACACTCCCGACGTCTCGCGCGGATCATCGAGGGGAGGGCGCTCCCCGATCAAGCCTTCCCGCCCTTCAGAGCGGCACCAGGCGCAGACGACCTTCACCACGGTCCTCCTGGCCCCACGCGGCGTGGGGACGGCAGAATAGAGTCAGACGCGCGGAAGGTCAAGCGAGAGGCTCCCACCCGGCACGGTGGAAGGCGCCCTCGCGCATGAGAAACTCGCGAACCTCGGCGCAGGCGTCACCGAAGGCTCGCGCGGAGATGAGGATCTTCGGGGTCATGTCGAATCCGAACCAGATGACGAGCAGGGGAGCCAGTGCCACCTTCGGGATGCTTTGCGAAGAGACGAGGAGCGGATAGACGATCCGGGAGAGCAGCGGCCAGGCAG
>JBOHPM010000444.1:0-3171 GCA_050731715.1 Candidatus Rokuibacteriota bacterium | reverse complement strand
AGCCACGGGCTCCGGGTGGGCAACGTCTTCCACGCGGGTGACGGCAACCTCCATCCGAACATCCTCTACGATCCCCGCGTGCCCGGCGAGGAGGAACGCGTGGTGCAGGCCGGCGCCGAGATCATGAGGCTGTGCGCCGAGGTGGGCGGCTCGATCTCGGGCGAGCACGGCATCGGGCTCGAGAAGACCGACTTCATGCCCTTCATCTTCTCGCCGGCGGACCTGGACTTCATGCAGCGGCTCAAGCGCGCCTTCAATCCCACCGGGCGCTGCAACCCCGGCAAGATGTTCCCGACGAGGAAGTCGTGCGGCGAGGCGGGCCCGGTCGCCTACCGGCCGCATCCCATCGAAGAGAAGGGCCTGGCCCAGCGCTTCTAGCCTCGCCGCGGCCGGTCACCGAGGAGGCTGTGCTGCTCGACAAGCTCCAGTCCATCGTCGGCCCCGCCAACGTCCTCGCCGGCGTGGGCTTGGCCCCCTACGTCGTAGAGGGCCGCACCCCCGAAGCCGCCGTCTTCCCCGGATCCACCGACGAGGTGCGGATGGTGGTCGAGCTGGCCGCGGCCGCGGGCGTGCCCGTCGTCACCTGGGGCGGCGGCACGTGGGCCAGCGCGGGGACGCCGGCGTCGCGGGCCGGGCTCGTGCTCGGCCTGACGCGGATGGCCCGACTGCTCGAGCACGAGCCCGGAGATCTCACGGTCACCGTGGAGGCCGGGATGACGGTGGCCGCGCTGCAGACCGCCCTGCGGGCGCGCGGGCAGTGGCTCTCGCTGGATCCGCCGGACGCCGAGCGCGCCACCATCGGCGGCGTGATCGCCGCCGCTGCCTCCGGCCCCCGCCGGCATCTCTACGGCACCCCGCGGGATCTGCTCATCGGGGTCACCGTGGTCACCGGGACGGGTGCGGTGGTGCGCGGCGGCGGCAAGGTCGTCAAGAACGTCGCCGGCTACGACCTGCCCAAGCTCTTCGTGGGCTCGTTCGGCACGCTGGGGATCATCGTGCAGGCCACGCTGAAGCTGCGCCCCTTGCCCGACACCGAGCGGCTCGTCGCTGTGCGGTTCGATCGGCCGAAGGACACCGGGGCCGCGGCGCGGGCCGTCACGACCTCCGACCTGATTCCCAGCGCGCTGGAGCTCCTCGACGCCGAGGCCAGCCGGGGGCTCGGGCTCGCGCCGGCCCCGACTCTGGTGGTCGGGTTCGACGGGCTGGCCGAGCAGGTGACCTGGCAGTGCGAGGAGCTGCAGCGCCTGACCGCGCCCCTGGGGGGCCACGGGATCATCGCGCTGCCCGACGGAGCGTGGCCCCAGCTCCTGACCGCCGCCCGCGCCGCCTTCGCCGTGCCCGCCGGGGTGATGAAGCTCGTCGTGCTGCCGGCCACGGTCGCCGACGTGATCGAGCAGGGCGCCAACGCCGCGCGCCCGCGGGGGCTGCTGAGCGCGTGGAGCGCCCACGCTGGCGTCGGCGTGCTGACGGGCGCGCTCTTCTCACCGCGCGAGGAGGCCGACCCGGGCGCGATCGCGGCCGTGCTCCAGGATTGGCGCGGCATGGCGGAGGCCGGCGGGGGCTACGCCGTGCTGGAGTGGGCGCCGCTCACGGTGAAGGCGCTGGTTCCCGTGTGGGATGTCCCGGGCGCGGTCGGCCGTATCATGCAGCGGATCAAGGCCGAGCTCGATCCGCTCCACATTCTGAATCCCGGCCGCTTCGTCGCGGGCATCTGAGCCATGGCCGCCACCGTCTCGCACGCCCCGCGCCCCACCGGCCCCCTGGTCCTGCACGGCCTCTCCGTGGAAGGCGTGAACCAGTGTGTGCACTGCGGCCTCTGCCTGGCCTACTGTCCCACCTTCTCGGAGCTGGGAACCGAGATGGATTCGCCGCGCGGTCGCATCTTCCTCATCAAGTCGCTCGCCGAGGGGCGCATCGCGCTCAGCGACTCCGTGGTCGAGCATCTCGATCTCTGCCTGGATTGCCGCGCCTGCGAGACGGTCTGCCCGGCGGGCGTGCCCTACGGCCGCCTCATCGAGGCGGCGAAGGCGGAGATCGAGCGGCAGCGCCCGGGCCCTCTGCGACGGCGGCTCTTCCGGTGGCTGAACTTCGATCTGCTGCTCGGCCGCCCGGGCTGGCTGCGCGTGGCCGCCGCCGGCCTGCGGGCCTACCAGGTGAGCGGCCTGCAGGGGCTCGTCCGTCGCGCCGGGCTCGTCCGGCTCCTGCCCGGCCCCCTGTCGGCCTGGGAAGCGCTGCTGCCGTCGTTGCCCCCAGGGCGTGATCGGGCGCCGCTGCCGGCGCTGACGCCGGCGCAGGGTGAGCGGCGGGGCCGCGTGGCGCTGCTCACGGGCTGTGTCCAGTCCGTCGTCTTCGGAGCCCACAATCAGGCCACGGCGCGTCTGCTGTCGCGGAACGGCTGGGAAGTGGTGGCGCCGCCCGCGCAGGGCTGCTGTGGGGCGCTGAATGCCCATGGCGGCGATCACGACCGCGCCTTGGCCATGGCCCGGGCACTCATCGACGTCTCCGAGCCGGTGGAGGCAGACGCGCTCGTCGTCAATACCTCGGGTTGCGGCGCCCACCTGAAGGCCTACGGCACGCTGCTGGCCGGCGACCCCGTCTACGCCGAGCGGGCCGCCCGGCTCGCCCGCTCGGTGCGGGACGTGGCGGAGTTCCTCGCCGCCGAGCCGCTGCGGGGCCCGCTGCGGCCGGTCCCGATGCGCGTGACGTATCACGACCCCTGTCACGTCGTGCACGGACAGAAGATCCGCAGCCAGCCGCGCGCGCTGCTGGCCCAGGTGCCCGGGCTCGAGGTGGTCGACCTCAAGGAGTCGGACTGGTGCTGTGGCTCGGCGGGAATCTACAATCTCACCCAGCCCGAGATGGCGACCCGGCTCCTGCACCGCAAGGTCGGCCACGTCCTGGCCACCGGGGCCCAGGCCGTCGTCACCGCGAATCCCGGCTGCATCTTGCAGATCCAGGCCGGGCTGCGGGCGCACGGCACCGGGACGGTCGCCGTGCTGCACCTCGTGGAGGTCCTGGATCGCGCCTACGGATCCGAGGACGCCCGGTGAAGCCGGCATCCTCGAGCACGCCGGAGGCCCACAAGGCCTATGCGCCTGGCTCGGTGGGGTGCTTCGTCCTCACGATCTCGGACACGAAGACGGCCGAGACGGATTCAAGCGGCAAGGTGAT
>JBOHPM010000443.1:0-3172 GCA_050731715.1 Candidatus Rokuibacteriota bacterium | reverse complement strand
CTCGCTGAGCCCCAGCGCCCCGGCCAGCGCGGCGCGGAGGATCTGCGGCGTCTGCGTGGACGCCCACACCGTGAGTGTCGTCCCATCCCAGTCAGCGACCACGCCGCGGGGCTCCAGCGGTGCCGGGGCGCAGCGGCCGTGGCTGAGGGTCTCGCGCAGCACGTGCGGGGCGGTCGCAAAGGCGGCGTCGACATCACCCCGACGCCACTCGCGCCGGAAGAGGATGTGGCCGGCCGCCAGGCCGGCCTCGATCGACGTGACGGCGGGCAGCGGCCCGTAGCTCACCGTGACGGCCTCCCGGGCGTCGGCAGCGAGGGCGGCGCCCTCGGCAGCCACAGCCGCCACGGCCTCGCCGACGAACCGCACACGGGCCGCGGCCAGCGCCGACCACACCGTGGGGGTGAAGCCGCCGCCCTCCAGCCGGGGCGCGAGCGGACGGATCACGTCGCGAAGGTTGGCCGCCGTGACGACCGCTATGACCCCGGGAAGCGCCCGGGCCGGCGCCGGATCGATCCCGCGCACCTCGGCGTGAGCGTGGGGGCTGCGGACAAAGGCCACCGACAGCATCCCGGGCAGGACGAGATCAGCGACGTAGCGGCCGCGGCCGCGGAGCAGCCGCGGATCCTCCACCCGCTTGACGCGGGCGCCAGTCAGACGGATCACGCCCTCACCTCAGGCCTGTTGCAGCCGGTGGAAGACGAGTCCGTCCAGGAGCTTGGGATAGAAATGCGTGGACTTCTGTGGCAGGAGCTCGCCGCCCTCGACGACGGCCCGCAGCTCGTCGGCCGTGGTCGGGGCGATGAGGAACGCCGCCTGGCAGTGTCCCGCGCGGGCCCGGCCCACGGCCTCGACGGCGTCGGCGGTGTAGTCGACGTGGCTCCGGGCATCCAGCTTGGCCTCGGTGATGTCGAGCAACGGCTTGAGGAGCCCCTCGTGGAGGATCGACACGGCCAGGGCGCGCCACGCCGGCGAGGTGTCCGGCGGCCACGGCACCTTGGCCACGACCTCGTCGCGCAGGCGGAAGACCAGGGCCCGCGCCTGGCTCACCACGCCGATGGAGCGGGTGGTCGGGGTGAAGCGGAGCGGGTCCGCCAGCGCCGTCGTCTCGAACCAGGGCCGCGCGCGCTCGGCCAGCTGGTCGAGGGAGAAGCCGTCCACGCCGCGGACGAGCCGGTGATTGGCGAGGATCGTGAGGCCCGGCGCCTGCAGGGTGCAGAAGGTCATGAGCTTGAGGCGGGCCCGGGGATGGTGGCGCGCGTACTCCACCGCGGTCTCGTAGCGGTGGTGGCCGTCGGCGATGATCACGGAGCGACTGGCCATCAGCGCCTGCACGCGGGCGATCGTGGCCGCGTCGGTGATGCGCCAGAGCTGGTGTAGCTCGCCGCGCAGATCGTGGGACTGGGCCACCGGCTCCCCGTGAGGCCGCACGGCCTCCCGCAGGGCGCCGTCGAGATCGGCGGTCAGCATGAAGAGCAGACCCATGTCCGCGCCGGTCGCCTCGAGCAAGCGCAGCCGATCCTGCTTGGGCCCGGCGTGGGTGCGCTCGTGCGGGCGCACCACGCCCTGCGCGTAGTCGGTCACCTCGCCCAGCGCGACGAAGCCCTCCCGTGTGATCCGCCGTCCCTGCACCGCGTAGGTCTGGTGATAGGGGTAGATGGCGGGGTGCTCTTCGGGGGCCCACACGCCCGCCGCCAGCCACGCCTCGAGCACCTGTCGGGCCTGGTCGTACCTGTCGAGCCCCGGCTCTTCCCTGGGCAGGGTGACGCGGACCACGTTGTGCGCGCTCATGGTCAGCAGCCGTTCCTGGGTCTCGGGGCTGATCTGGTCATAGGGCGGCGCCACGACCGGCGAGATGTCTCTCGCCCCGGCCACGGCGTAGCGGTACCCGCGGAACGGGAAGATCTTAATAGGCGGGAGCTCCCGCGGCCGGCAAGACGCCCTTGCCGAGCATGGGAGAGCGATCGCTCACTACCAACAGGATCGGCTCACGCATGACTCCCGTCCTTGATCACCGGGGTGAGCTCGACCATGGGATATCCGAGCTTTCGCCACCCGTCGAAGCCCCCCGCCAGCGGCCGCACGCGCACGATGCCCCGACGTCTGAGGAGCAGCGCCACCCGGGCGCTCGAGGCTTCGTTGGGTCACGTGCAATACAGCACGATCTCCCGCTCGCGCGGGATCTCCCCATGTCGCGCTTCCAGCTCCTCGACGCTCAGGTGCAGCGCGCCCGGAATGATCGACGGCTCGGCCTCGAAGGCCAGCCGATCACGCACATCCACCACCAGCATCTGCTCGCCGCCGTCCAGCCGGGCCTTGAGCTCCTCCGGGGTGATCTTCGCCATCCGGATCCGCCGCAGGAACCGCTGGCGCCCGATGTACTTCCAGAGGATGTACGCGCTCAGGGCGAGGACCACCAGCACGATGGCCCAGCTGCCCAGCCGGACGACGTAGGCGGCGGCCAGCTCGAGCTGGGAGCTGAACAGCCACCCGACGGCGAGGAACGCCCCGGCCCAGCACATCGCGCCGAGCGTGCTGAACACGAGGAATGTGCGGAGGGAAAGCCGGAGGACGCCGGCCAGGGGGGGCCCGATAGTCGCGAGGCCAGGCACGAACTTGGCGACCACCAGCGCCCGCGCGCCCCGAGTGGCGAACATGTGCTCGGTCCGTCGCACACAGGAGTCGGGCTCGAGAGACACGCGGCACAGCCACCCGAGGACACGCGGACCACCGGCGCGGCCGATCCAGTACCAGATCGTGTCGCCGATCAGTGAGGCGACGGTCGCCAGGGCGAGCACCACGACAGGGTGCAGATGACCGCTGCCGACCATGCCGCCGGCGGCGAGGAGAACCGGCTCGGAGGGCAACGGCAGACCGATTTGCTCGGCGAGGACCGCGCCGAAGACGACGGCGTAGCCGTAGCGAATCAGGACCTGGACGACACCATCCATCAACGTGGTCCTTTCCCCGCGAAACGGCGGGGAGGCCTCACTGGATGAGTCGGTCCGCGCGCAGCAGCAGGGACGGCGGAATGGTCAGACCGAGGGTCTTGGCCGTGTTGAGTAGGGTCGAGGACTGGCGCAAAGCTCCGTAGGCTCCCCTTGGCTGTATCCGCCGTTTCCAGCTTCGTGCCCGTTTAGGTTCGCCGTAAGCCGTTTCCAGCCCCCGCCACCTC
>JBOHPM010000442.1:0-3182 GCA_050731715.1 Candidatus Rokuibacteriota bacterium | reverse complement strand
GCCCGCTCGCGGGGCCCCGCGGGCGCAGCGAGCGCGATGCGCAGGCGCCCGGCGGCGTCGCTGTGCAGCGGCATGGCGAGCGGGCACTGGCGCGGCTGGGGCTCCTGACCGAAGCGGCCCCGCAGTTTGTGGCGGCCGAGGCAGTGCGGTACGGCGGGGCCCTGCTGGCGCTGCCGGCGCTGCTGACGCTCGGGGTGTTGGAGGCGGGAGAACAGACGTACGGCATGCTGAAGAAGGCCTTCTATGGCTTGCGGGCGACGCTGTTGGTGTTGGCCTTCATGGCGCTGCTGCGCATCCGCACCCCGGAGCAACTGCAGGGGCATCCGCCGGGCGAGCTCGGCGTGCTGCTGGGATTGGATCGCGCGCCCGAAGTGAAGACCTTGCGGCGCAAGCTCTGGGAATTGTCCGGGCGGGGCCAGGCCACGCAGTTCAGCCAGCGGCTGGCGGAGCGCTGGGTCCGGGAGCAGGCCGACGCCGTGGGGCTCCTCTACGTCGATGGCCACGTGCGTCCCTATCACGGCACGGCGCACACGCTGCCCGCAGCCTGGAGCGCGAAGCGCCGACTCTGCCTGCCGGCCACGACGGACATCTGGGTGAATCAGCAGGACGCGCAGCCGCTGTTCGTCGTCACGGCCCCCGCCAATGATGACCTGCTCGCGATGTTGCGCCGCGCGATCCTGCCCGAGGTGCGCCGGCTGGTGGGCGAGCGGCGCGTGACCATGGTCTTCGATCGCGAGGGCTGGAGTCCGACGTTTTTCCAGGAGGTGCACACGCAGGGGTTCGACGTCCTCACCTATCGCAAAGGCGCGTACGCGGCCTGGCCGCGGCGGGCCTTCCAGACGGTGACCGGGGTCGTGGACGGCCGGCGGGTGAGCTATGAGCTGGCGGAGCGGTCGACCGAGCTGGTCCCAGGCTTCCGGATGCGCGAGGTGCGCCGGCTGTGCGCGAACGGCCATCAGACGGCGATCGTCACGACCCGCAACGATCTGCCCATCGAGGTCGTGGCCTCTCGGATGTTCGAGCGGTGGACCCAGGAGAACTTCTTCCGCTACATGCGGCAGCACTTCGCCCTGGATGCCCTGGTGACCTATGCGGTGGAGCCGGCGGATCCCGAGCGCTCGATCCCGAACCCGAAGCGGAAGATCATCGCCAAGGCCCTGACCCTCAGCCGGGCGGCCCTCGCCGAGCTCGAACAGACCTACGGGCAGCAGGCGCGGGCGAATCCGGAGATCCAACGGCCGACCATGCGCGGCTTCAAGATCGCCCAACGCCAACTGAGCTACCAGATCACCGTGCTCGAGACGAAGTGCCGCCGGCTCAAGGCGCGCCTGGCGGCGCTGCCCAAGCGCGTGCCGGTCAAGGCGGTGCTTGAGGCGGCCGAGATCGTCAAGCTCGCGCCCGAAGCCAAGCACCTCACCGACACCATCAAGATGGTCGCCTACCGCGCCGAGACCGCCCTGGCCCGCTGTCTGCCCCGCCACTATGCCAGGACCGAGGACGATGGACGGGCGCTTGTTCGCGAGATGCTGCTGACGAGTGCCGACATCGTCCCTCACCCTGACGATCATCGGGTGCTCGTGCGCCTGCATTCGCTCGCGAATCCTCGCAGCAACGCCGCCCTCGCCGGGCTCTGCGAGACGCTCAACGCGCTCGAGGTCCGCTACCCCGGGACGGACCTGCAACTCGTCTACCAGGCGCCCGGCGGTGCATAGATTCTTACGCCCATGTCAGGAGTCCTGAATTTAGCTGTAGGCTTCCCGCGCGTTTGCGCGATCCGCGCGGCGCGGGCTGAGACATCATTCGAGGTCGAGCGCCGTCCGGAGTCCCTCCTCGACCCGAGCGAGCGCGGCCGGGGAGAGAAGGCCGATCCGCTCAGTCAGCTTCGCCCGGTCCAGCGTCGTGACCTGATGGCAGAGAGCGACGCCACCCTTCTTGAGACCCCCTGTTCCCGCGGGAAGGGGGACGGCCGTCGGCCCACGCCGGGCCTGGGCTTCAGAGGTGGTGAAAGGGACGACAATCACAGAGCGCCACGTCGGTGTCTGATTGAATCCGTCGTGCGAAACGACGATGACGGGGCGCGAACCCATCTGTTCCGAACCGGAGCGGGGACGGAGTTCAGCCCAGAAGATTTCTCCCCGCCTCATCGGCGCCGTCGGCGGGGCCGCAAGACTTCAAGGCCAGCCTGTTCGAGCGCAGGGTCCAGGTCGGCGACCGATCCCGCATGTTCCGCGGCATACGTCGCGATCGCCTCGCGGACGACAGCCTTGCGGCGCTCCCGCAACCACAGCTCGATGGCGTGACGGGCCACGACGGTCGCCGGGCGTTTGACGGCGGCAGCTTCCTCCCGCAACGCCTTGTACACGTCCTCAGGAAGCGGCAAATGGAAGTTCTTTTTGCTGGCAGCAGCAGTTCTGGCCATAATATCGGCCATCATAATATGTCTCAAAATATGCCATGTCAACGCGCCACGGAAGGCTCCCGTGGGGGCCTCACCGAGCATGCGCAGCATCTCCCTGGCGTGTTGGATCCTCGGGGCGTCGAGGTTCAGCGCGATCGCCGCCGGTAGTGGCTGCCTCCACTGTACATAGGAGGAGAGGTCATAAGCCCGGACCGGGGGTGGCCGCCGCCGGCGCACCGGTAATGGCGCGTTCTGTCCGCCAGGGCCTTTGTCCCGCCTATGCTCCGACTGAGCGCCGGCCCTATTTCTTCTTCACGATGATCTTGTTGTCGACGCCCAGGTCCGTAACGATCGTTGTTTCGTCCACTGAGCTTAATCGGGTTCAGGGGTGAGGATCGCGCCAAGCGTCGAAAGCGGCTTGACTCTCATCACGGCTCCACGGCGCTCACCCTGCCGCGTACTTCATCGAGCCCACAATCACCGCGGAGAGCAGGATGAACAGGCCTTCCAGCTCCATCCCGAGCATCGCATTACCCTCGGCCAGCTCCCGGGCGAAGTCGCGTCGATCGACGAGGTCGTAGATCTTGTACATGAGGAGCATCAGCACGATACCGACGGCTCCGTCCTGAAGCGCCGTCAGGATGCTGTGGGTCGAGTACATGGCGGAGGCGAGGAGAATGGCGAGCCCGAGGTAGAGTCCGCGAAGGACGCGCCCAACCGCGGCGTTCATCTGCGCTGAGGCGTCGCGGAGACTGAACGGCGTGATCCAGTCAAACAAGTAGCG
>JBOHPM010000441.1:0-3184 GCA_050731715.1 Candidatus Rokuibacteriota bacterium | reverse complement strand
GCTCAGGCGCTCACCGAGCTGTCGGCGATTCTTGCGGTCAGCCCGAACGACCTCCAGTGCCACCGTCTGGCGGCGGAGATCCACCGCCGGCAGGGACGTCTGGACGTCGCCGTCGATCACCTGGAAACAGCCGTGCGATTGGATGCCGGGGATCGCGAATCGCATGCCCTCCTGGGCCTGCTGCGGGCCGAGGCGCCGGCTGGGAACGGGACTGGGGGACTGGGTCGGGTGCTCGCCGACGACACCTTCGTGACCACCTCCTTCGGCCGGACCTGTCTGGAGCAGAGCCTGGCCGACGAGGCGGCCCAGGTGTTCGGCCGCCTCCTGCGCAGGGAGCCGGACAACGCCGAGGCACGCCAGGGGCTGGAGCAGGCCCTCCGGTTGCGGCTCCGACGCAAGGGCTGAGCCATGCAGGTGTCGACGGCTGACTTCAAGAAGGGGCTGCGAATCGTCTTCGACGGCGAGCCTTACGCGATCGTCGACTTCCAGCACGTCAAGCCGGGCAAGGGCGGTGCGTTCGTACGCACCAAGCTCAAGCACATGCGGCGGGGCAGCGTGATCGATAACACCTTTCGCTCCGGGGAGAAGGTGGAGCTCGTCGACTTCGACGAAAAAGCCATGCAGTTCCTCTACCGAGACGACCGCTACCATTTCATGGATCTGGAATCGTACGAGCAGGTCGCGCTCGGCGAGGACGAGGTGGGCGAAGCCCGCGCCTACCTCAAGGAGAACATGGAGGTGGAGGTGCTCTACATCGACGGGGCGCCGGTCGCCATCGAGTTGCCCAACTTCGTGGAGCTGACCATCGTCAAGACGGACCCCGGCGTGCGTGGGGACACCGCGCAGGGTGGCTCCAAGCCGGCTCGACTGGAGTCGGGCGCCGTCATCCAGGTCCCGCTCTTCCTCAACGAGGGCGACGTGGTCAAGGTCGACACGCGGAGCGGCGTGTACCTGGGACGCGTGGCCACCGCCGGCTGATGGCCCCCCGCGGCCAGACCGCACGCAGTCAGGCCAGTATCACCGAGCTGGCGCGCCAGCTCGCCACGTTGCTGAAGGAATTGGACCTGACCGAGATCGAGGCGAGCATCGGTCAGCTTCGGGTCCGGCTGCAGCGCGTCCGGGCGGTCGCGGCCCCGCCCGCTGCCCCGGGCGCGCCCGTCGAGATCGCCGCGGCGGCTCCGGCCGCCGATGCCGCGGCGGCGGCCAAGCTCATTACCATCGAGGCCCCAATGGTTGGGACCTTCTACCGCGCCTCGTCCCCTACTGCTGAGCCCTACGTCCGGGAAGGGGACGTCGTCAAGGAAGGTCAGATCCTTTGCATCATCGAGGCGATGAAGCTCATGAACGAGATCGAGTCGAGGGCGAGCGGCCGCATCGTCAAGATCCTCGTCGAGAACGGCCAGCCGGTGGAGTACGGACAGCCGCTCGTGCTGATCGATCCCGCGGGCTGACGGCATGCCGCGGCCAACCGTCCTCGGGGCCTCCGCGGTCGGTCTGCTGGCCACGCTGCTCGTCGGGAGCGCCATCTGGACGTCGCGCGCCCCCCGGGTCGTCGAGACACCCGTGGTCACCGCCACCGTGGCCAGAGCAACAGTCGGAGCGCTGCGCGAGGAAGCGGTTCGACTCTATGCCAACGGTGAGTTCGCTCCGGCCTGCGACCGCTTTCACCGCGCCGCTGACGGGGATCCCACCAGCACCGCCCTCCGGCAGGACGTCGCCCGTTGCTTCGAGGGTTGGGCCTGGCAGACTCTGCGGGACGGCCGACCCCATGAGGCTGCCCTGCTCTTCCGTTTCGGGTTGAGGGTGATCCCGGACGATCCCGGGCTGCTCCGGGGCCTCGGCGTCGCGAGTATTCACGAAGGCCGCGCCGGGGAGGCGGTGGAGCCGCTCGAGCGGGTGGCCGGGCGCCCGGATGCGGATGCCGAGGTGCGCCTGCTCCTGGCCCGCCTCTACCACCAGCGCGACGAACCCGAGTTGGCCGTCCGCCATCTGCGCGCCATGCTGCAGGGAGCGCCCGAGCATCCAGCCGCTCGGGAGCTGCTGGACCGGGTGGAGCGTGACCGTCACGTCGAGGGCGACTTCGATCGCCTGACCACGGCGCATTTCCTGGTCAAGGGACGATGGGGACAGGATCGCGCCGCTCAGCGCACCTTGCTGGCGGCGCTGGATGCCGCCCGGGAGCGCGTGGGGGCGGGGCTCGGGTACCGCCCGGCCGAGCGCCTGACCGTGGTGCTCTACGACGCCGACGAGTTCAGGGCCGTGACCGGCGGGCACGGCTGGGTAGGCGGCCTGTTCGACGGCAAGATCCGTCTCCCCTTCCCCGGGGCCACGCCGATCTCTACCCTCGAGCGACTGGTCACCCACGAGTACGCGCATGCGGCGGTCCACGAGCTCTCCCGGGGCCGCGCGCCGCGCTGGCTGCATGAGGGCTTGGCCCAGCTGCTGGAGGGGACGAGCGCTGACCCCGCGCTGCGGGTCCCTGGGCACCTGACGCTGATGGGATTGGAGGCGCTCGTCAGCGATGTCGACCCCGTGCGGGCACGGGCGGGGTACCAGATCGCGCTCTGGGTGACCGAGGATCTCACGCGGCGGGGTGGCCTACCGGGGCTGCGAGCGTTGCTGGGTCGACTGGGGGCGGGAGACGCCGTGGCGGCGGCGGTGACCCGAGTCTATGGCCTTCGGGCTGCCGAGCTGGAGTCCCAGTGGCGCAACCTGCTCGGGAGCTGAGCGTCGTGGCGAGCGATGTCACAACTCTGATCGCGAGTGGTAATTACCGCCGCCTGCGATCCCGGCGGGGCACGGGCGTGGCGACAGCCCGGGTGCCCGGGCCCTGATAGATGTTCCACAAGATCCTCATCGCTAATCGGGGAGAGATCGCGGTGAGAATCATCCGGACCTGCCGGGAGCTGGGGATCAGGACCGTGGTAGCCCACTCCACCGCCGATGCCCAGTCGCTGCCGGTCAGGCTCGCCGACGAGTCGATCTGCATCGGGCCCAACGATCCGCGATCCAGTTACCTGAACATCGCGTCCATCATCTCGGCGGCCGCCATCACCGACAGCGAGGCCATCCATCCTGGCTACGGTTTCCTGGCCGAGAATCCCAGCTTCGCCGACATCTGCCGGACCTGCGGTATCACCTTCATCGGTCCGTCACCCGAAGCGATCCGGCTCATGGGGGACAA
>JBOHPM010000440.1:0-3193 GCA_050731715.1 Candidatus Rokuibacteriota bacterium | reverse complement strand
GCCTCGTAGAAGCGCTCGGCGACCTCGAAGAGTCGCTCCCGCCCGGTGGCGGCCGCCATCGTCTTGGCCATCGTCCGCAATACGCGCGCCCGGGCATCGTCCACCCGGTACACGCGGTGACCGAAGCCGGGGATCCGGGCACGGGGGTCGCTCCGGTCCCGGCGGCTCAGTCCTGCGTGCGTGTCCAGTCGCGCCGCGACAAAGGCCTCGGCCCGCGCCGGATCGCCGATCTCGCGGAGCATGGCCAGGACATCCTCGTTGGCGCCGCCGTGGCGGGGTCCCTTGAGGGTCGCCACCGCGGCGGTCACGGCGGCATGCAGGTCGGCCATCGTCGCGATGGCGACGCGGAGCGCGAAGGTGGAGGCGTTGAACTCGTGGTCGGCGTGCAGGGTCAAGACGACGTCCATCACCCGCTCGACCTCGGGCGCTGGCCACTCGCCCCGCAGCAGATAGAGAAAGTGGGCGGCGTGGCCACCGTCCCGCCGGGCCGGCACCGGCTCGCGCCCGGCGCGGATCCGTTGCCAGGCGGCCACCGTCTCGGGCACCAGGTTCATGAGCCGGATCGCCTTCCTGAGATTCGCCTCGGTGTCTCCGGCCCGGACGTCCGGGTCGCCGCTGGCGGCCAGCGAGACCGCCGTGCGGAGCGCATCGAGCGGATGCGTGTCGCGTGGGAGCGCGCGCAGCAGATCGTGCACCGCCCCGGGCAGGCCCCGCGCCGCGGCCAGGCGGGCCCGGAAGTCGACCGCGGCCGGCGCCGCCGGCAGCTCGCCGAACCACAGGAGCGCGGTCACGTCCTCGATGGGCACGGCCTCGGCGAGCTCGCCGATCTCGTACCCGCGGTAGTAGAGCCGCCCGGCGCTGCCGTCCACCTGGCAGATGGCCGAGCGCGCCGCGATCACATCCTCCAGTCCCGTCTTCCACCCTGCCGTCATGGTCGTCCTCCCGGCCCCGGCGGCATCCACTCCTCCCCCGGACCTGACGTTCTCAGACTTCATATTACATGATTTATATTGATACAGCTACACGGCCATGTATGCCGATGGACCGGCGGCCTCGTCCCTGGTACGGTGGGACGCGATGGTCGTCCTGGACGGCGAGGAGTTCCTCACGGTGAAGGAGGCGGCCCGCCTGCTGGGCGTCAAGCCCGCCACCCTCTATGCCTACGTGAGCCGCGGCGTGCTGCGGAGCTACCGCCAGGGGATCAAGCGTCAACGCCTCTATCGGCGCGCCGAGGTGGAAGCGCTGCTCAGGCTGGCGCCGAGCGGGGGGCGCAGCGCGGGGCGCGTCAGGCATCAGCGGTTGGGCGACATCCCCCTCGCCGAGTCGTGGATCCGGGACTGAGACGGCCATGAAGCTCGGCGCCTATGTCATCCCCGGGCGCGACCTGGCCTCCGCCGTCGACCTCGTCAAGCGCGCCGAGGCGCTGGGCTACGAGAGTGTCTGGGTCACCCACGGCCTCGGCCGGGATTCCTTTCTCGTGCTCCAGGCCTACGGGGCCGCCACCACGAAGATCGGGCTGGGCAATGGCGTGGTGCCCATCTACCCACGTCACCCGGTGGCCATGGCCCAGGCCGCCCTGACCCTGGTCGAGCTGAGCCGCGAACGGTTCCGGCTGGGCATCGGCGTCAGCCACCGCAGCGCCATGGAGGCGATGCTGGGCCTGACGCTGGAGGACCCCCTCGGCGTGATGCGCGAGTACGTCGCCGTGCTGCGCGGCGCGCTCACGACCGGCGCGGCCTTCACCGGCACGTACTTCCGCGTGCAGTGGAGCCTGGGGGTGCCCATCCGCCCGCCGGCGCCCCCGGTGCTGCTCGCCGCGCTCTCGCCCCGCATGCTGGAGCTGGCCGGCGAGATCGCCGACGGCGTCGTGCTCTGGCTCACGCCGCCCGCTTACGTGCGCGAGGTGGCCGTGCCCGCCCTCGCGCGCGGGCGCCAGCGCGCGGGCAAGACGCTGGACGGCTTCGAGATCGTGGCCGCGGTGCCGCTGGCCATCAGCCACGACCGGACCGCCGCGCTGGCCGCCTTTCGCGCCGAGCTCACGCGCTATCTCCAGCAGCCCTTCTATCGCGCCATGCTGGAGCGCGCCGGATTCGGCCCGGCCCTGGCCGCCTTCGACCGCGACGGCCAGACACCGGTCGAGCTGGCCGACGCGCTGGGCGCCGTCGGCAAGCCGGAGGCGGCGCGCGCCTACGTGCAGGCCTATCGCGAGGCCGGCGTCACCTTGCCGGCGGTGCGCCCGGTCACCTTCCCCGACGCGCCGTGGTATCAGCCGACGCTGGAGGCGGCGGCCGGATGGTGAAGCTCGTCGTCCTGGCGGCGCTCCTGGTGGCGTGCGCGCCCCGACCCGAGCCGACGCGCGGGCTGCCCGTCGAGCGCGGCGCCGAGGTCCGCTACGTGGCGCTGGGGGACAGCACGGTGGAAGGCGTCGGCGCCAGCCGCCGCGAGCTCAACTACGTGAGCCTCATCCACGCGCGGCTGCGCGAACGCTATCCGGCGGCGCGCCTGCGGAATCTCGGCGTCAGCGGCGCCACCTCGGCCGACGTCCGGGCCCTCCAGCTCGGCTCCGCCGTCGAGCTGCGCCCCAATCTGGTCACGCTGTCCGTCGGCCCCAACGACATCACGCGCGGGGTGTCCGCGCGGCAGTACGACCACAACGTCCGCACCATCCTCGAGACCCTGTCGGCGCAGACCACGGCGATGATCGTCGTGAATCTCTTGCCCGACCTCGCGGTGACCCGCCGCTTTCGCGGTGGCCAGTACGAGCAACGGGTGGCCCGGCTGTCGGTGGAGCTCAACGAGGCGCTCCGCCGCGCCGCCGAGACCTACGGCGCCGAGGTCGTCGACCTCTACTCGGCCAGTCGCGACGAGGTCCCCCGCCGTCCCGAGCTGCTCTCGGCCGACGGCTACCATCCCTCCGATGCCGGCTACGCCCGGTGGGCCGAGCTCATGTGGCAGGGCATCGAGAAGCGGATGAACCGCGGCGGATGAGGATCCCCCGCCCACCACCAGGAGATCGCCATGGAGTGGCTCAGCACAGATGGTCTCATCGCGCTGGCCGCGCTCACAGCGATGGAGATCGTCCTCGGCATCGACAACATCGTCTTCATCACCATCCTCACCGATCGGCTTCCGCCGTCACAGCGGTCCCTGGGGCGCCGCCTGGGCCTGGGCTTCGCGCTGGGCACCCGGATCG
>JBOHPM010000439.1:0-3203 GCA_050731715.1 Candidatus Rokuibacteriota bacterium | reverse complement strand
AGTTATCCGCCAGGTGCGGCCGCCGCATCGCGTCTCGCGCCGACAGGTCGTTGCCGATCGTGTAGCCGGCGACGTACTTCAGCGCCTGCGCGATTGTCACGTCCTTCGCCGGTCGGCCGATCACCGCAGCCAGCTCGACTTCCCAGTCCACCATCCTCGAATAGCGGGGCAGCGCGACCCGGGAGCCCGGGCCCACAACTGAGCCGCGCGAGGTCTTGATGAAGTGCCAGGGCGCGAGCCCGACCTCGTGGGGATCGGGCGGCGGGGGCGCGTTTTGCGCCCGCGCCATTTCCAGCACGTGGTCGGTGTAGTTGGCGCCGGCACAGAAGATCGCGCCCGGATAGAGCACGGGCGCCAGCAGCCGGACGCGCGCCACCGGCACTCCCCGCATCCGGCGCCGGCCGCTCGCGATCGCCTTCGCCGCCTGGGCGAGGGGTCGCTGAGCCGCGCTCCAGCGCTCGAGCAGGGCGAGAACGCTCGACCACGCGGGCTTGCCGGTGACCCGGGCGGCGTCATAGACCGAGTCCCCGACCAGCAGGCCCGCGCGAGCCTGGCGCCCCGTCTGGTAGCTCAGCAGCCTGTAGCTCATGTCGGCCGAGCCTAGCCGCCCGGCCTCCGCCGGTCAAGGCCGGCCCGCCCCGGCCCCGGGCCCACAGGAGCGCTAGCGCCCCGTTGCTGATCGTCAAGTTTTCCAAGGTGTTGCCCCCCGCTTCAACCCGCTCATCCGTTTGGGGCTTGACACGGGAGGCTGCTATATACTGAGCGCTCCGAATTGCCACTGGTGGATTGGCCGCCTGTTTTTCGCGTCTGCAGCAGGCACGGCGTTCCACAATGGAGGGCGGGGATATGTGGAAGCGAGACGAGGCACCGAGGCCGACCGGAATCACGGGCAACAACCCGGCGTCGACATCGTCCGAGCCAACCGTGATGCCTGTAGGGTCGGACCCCGGACGAGGGGTGCAGAGAGCGATGAAAGATGAACTCGTGACCATTGGAAAGAGCATCATCATCAAGGGTGAGCTGAGCGGCGGCGAGGATCTCACCATCGAGGGGCAGGTCGAGGGCAAGGTCGAGCTCCGTGACCACGTGCTCACGGTCGGAGCCAACGGCCGCATCAAGGCCCAGATCTTCGCCAAGTCGATCGTCGTGCTCGGTCAGGTCACCGGCAACCTCACCGCCACCGAGAAGGTCGACATCGGGCAGAACGGCTCGGTGGAGGGCGACGTGGTGGCCCCCCGGGTCGCCATCGCCGACGGCGCGCACTTCCGCGGCAGCATCGACATGCAGCGGAAGGACGGCGCGATCCCGGTGTCACGGGCGACGGGAACCTCCAGGCACGACGGGAAGGCGCCGCTGCCCATGACAGCAACCAAGGATGAACTGGCCGGCGTCTGAGACGTCGGAGGTCGTTCGCAGCCCGGCGCTGGCCAGATTCTTGGCGTTGATCAGCCCGCGTCCGACGGCCGAGCTCTTGGATCTCGGTCCAGGCATCGGCCCCAACATCGCCTTCTTCGGCGAGCGGATTCGCTGCAAGATCCACGTCGAAGACCTGTACGCCGATCTCGATCGGCACGTGGAGCGGGGGACGCTGGATCGGCTCCCCAAGTTCCTCACCACGCGGCTGCCCCGGCCTGACCAGAGCATTGACGCGGCGCTGTGCTGGGACCTGTTCGACTACCTCGATGCCGCGGCGGCGACGGTCCTGGCCGGAGAGCTGATCCGCCTGCTCAAGCCGGGGGGCGCGCTCCTGGTCTTCTTCAGCACCGTTGCCTCCGACGAGCGGGGCTACAGGCGCTACATCATCGAGGACGAGGAGCACATCCGCTACCGGTCCTACCCGGGGGCCTGCCCCCGGCAGCGCGTGCTCGAGAACCGCGACATCGTCAAGCTGTTCGACCGGCTGCGGGTGTCCGACTCCATCTTGCTGAAGTCCCAGCTCCGCGAGATCGTGTTCAGGAAGCCCGGCCCGGCCGGCCAGCGCGAGCCGCGCCCGGCGGCGGTGGCGGTCGATCGGGGGATCACTTCCCGAGCTTGGCGAGGTAGTCCGGGCCGACCAGAATCTCCCGGGCCTTCGCGCCCTGGCCCGGACCGATGATCCGATCCTGCTCCATCATGTCGATGAAGCGCGCCGCCTTGGGATAGCCCAGGCCCATGCGCCGCTGCAGGAACGAGATGGAGGCCTGGCGCTGGCCGATGACGAGGCGGACGCAATCCCAGTAGAGGTCGTCGCGCTCGGCCGCCTCCCCGGCGTCGCCGCCCCCCTCCCCGCCGGCCGCTAGCTTCACCTCCTCGTACACGGCCGTGCCCTGCGTGCGGACGAACTCGCAGATGGCCTTGACCTCCTCGTCCGACACCCAGGCTCCGTGCACCCGCATGTGCCGGCCCGCGCCGGGCGGGATGAAGATCATGTCGCCCCGCCCCAGCAGCTGCTCGGCGCCGTTGGCGTCGAGCACCGTGCGCGAGTCCACCTTGGAGGCCATCTGGAAGGCGATGCGGGTGGGAAAATTCGCTTTAATGAGACCGGTGACCACATCCACCGACGGACGCTGGGTGGCCACGATGAGATGGATGCCGACGGCCCGGGCGATCTGGGCCAGCCGAACGAGGGCGGTCTGCACGTCCCCCGCCGAGGCCATCATGAGATCGGCCAGCTCATCGATCACCACGATCCAGTAGGGCAGCCGCTCGGCCGCCTCCACCGCCTTGTTGTAGCCCTCGATGTTCCGGACCTGACGGGCCTGCAGCAGCCCGTACCGCTCGTCCATCTTGCCCACGATCCAGCGCAGCCGGGCGGCCGCCTCCTTGGCATCCGTGACCACGCGGGCCAGCAGGTGGGGAATGCCTTCGTACACCGTGAGCTCCAGCCGCTTGGGGTCGATCATGAGGAAACGCACGTCGGCCGGGGTCAGCGTGTAGAGGATCGAGCAGATCATCGCGTTGAGGCCGACGGACTTGCCCGTGCCCGTGGCCCCGGCGATCAGCAGATGCGGCATGGCCGTGAGGTCGGAGACCACCGGTCCGCCGGTGACATCCTTGCCCAGGGCCAGGGGCAGGCGCCGCTTGGACTGAGTGAACTCGGCCGACGCGAACATCTCTTGCAGATGCACGAGCGCCGGCTCGGCATTGGGAACCTCGATGGCCACCGTACCCCGTCCCGGGATGGGCCCGACGATCCGCACCGCCGCCGCCTTCAGGGCCAGGGC
>JBOHPM010000438.1:0-3205 GCA_050731715.1 Candidatus Rokuibacteriota bacterium | reverse complement strand
CTGGCGCGTGAGCACGAGGCCCACCGGCCCTTCTCGATGGTTCATCGCAGCGCGCCACGCCTCGACCGCCTCGTTGGCGTCGGACGGGCGGATGATCGTCATTCCCGGCATCGCGCGCAGTGACATCAAGTGCTCGACCGGCTGGTGCGTGGGCCCGTCCTCGCCCAGCCCGATCGAATCGTGTGTCCAGACGTAGATGACCGGTAGCTCGTTGACCGCGGAGAGGCGCACGGCGGGGCGCATGTAATCGGAGAAGCAGAAGAACGTGGCCGCGAAGGGACGCAGCCCCCCGTGATACCCGATCCCGTTGGCGATGCCGGCCATGGCGTGCTCACGCACGCCGAAGTGCACGTTCCGGCCCGCGCCGTGGCGCCCTTCGAAGCTCCCGCTCCCCTCGATCGTCGTCTTCGTCGAGCTGGACAGGTCCGCGTCGCCCCCGAGGAGCCAGGGCACGCGCGCCGCGATGGCGTTCTGCGCCGCCCCCGCCGCCGACCGTGTCGCCTCGTTCTGCCCCGCCTTCCAGCACGGCAGGTCCACGTCGAAGTCGTCGGGCAGCTCTCCTGAGAGAGCCTGCCGCCACGCCTTCGCGAGATCGGGGAACTCCTTCTCGTAGGACGTGAACTTCCAATCCCACGCCGCCTGCCTCGTCTCGCCCCTCCCGAGTGCGGCGCGGAAGTGCTCCCGCGCCACCTCGGGCACGGTGAAGGGCTTCTCCCACTCCCAGCCGAGCGCCTTCTTCGTCCGCGCGACCTCTTCGAGGCCAAGCGGGTTCCCGTGCGCCGCCGAGGTCCCCGCCTTGTTGGGGGAGCCGTAGCCGATCGTCGTCTTCACGATGATGAGCGCCGGGCGGGTAGCGTCTTCCTCCGCCGTCTCGAGGGCACGGTCCAGCGCGTCGAGGTCCGTGTCGCCAGCCTCGACGCGGAGCACCTGCCAGCCGTAGGCCTCGTAGCGCTTGCCCACGTCCTCGGAGAAGTGCATGGAGGCGAAGCCGTCGAGCGTCACGCCGTTGGCGTCGTAGAGGAAGGTGAGCTTCCCGAGGCCCAGATGGCCGGCGAGCGAGGACGCCTCGGCCGAGATCCCCTCCATCAGGTCGCCGTCGGAGACGATGGCCCATGTCCGGTGGTCCACGATCTCGTGTCCCGGCCGGTTGAATCGGTGCGCGAGCGCCCGCTCCGCCATCGCCATCCCGACCGCGTTGGCCGTCCCCTGTCCGAGCGGGCCAGTGGTCGCCTCGACCCCCGGCGTCACGCGGAACTCGGGATGGCCGGGCGTGCGGCTCCCCCAGCGCCGGAAGGCCTTCAAGTCCTCCATCGTCAGGTCGTAGCCGGTCAGGTGGAGGAGGCAGTAGTGGAGCATGCAGCCATGTCCGGCGGAGAGCACGAACCGGTCGCGGTCCGCCCAACTCGGGTCGCGCGGGTTGTGCTTCAGGTGGTTCTGCCAGAGCACGTACGCCATGGGGGCGGCGCCCAGCGGGAGGCCTGGATGGCCGGAATCGGCCTGCTGGACCGCGTCAATCGCGAGGGTGCGGATCGTATTCACGGCCAGCTCGGCAATGGACGTGTGGACGGTGCTCACGAGTCCTCCTCCTCCCGGCGTCGTGGCTCCAGCCCCCGCGTGGCGCCACCGGGCAAGGGCGTCAGGCCGCGCGCCGGGCTGCACCCGGCCTCCGGACGGCAGCCCCGGGAGCGGCGCGGGCTCCAGCAGGAAGACCTCTGAGCGCGAGGACGTGCGTGATGTCCTTGAGGGAGAGGTAGCCCACGAGCCGTGAATCCTCGAGCACCGCCAGCCGCCCGACTTCGTTGCGCGTCGCCTTGCCCAGCGCGTCGTAGACCGAATCATCCGGCCCGACGAACAGCTCGTCGGTCAAGGGGCGCATGAGCTCGCCCACCCGCCGCTGCATCCGTTGCTCGCGTGGCACCTCGTGCACCTGCTGGACGCTCGCGATGCCACGCACCGTGCCATGGTCGACGACGGGAAAACTCGTGACGTGGTGGGACCAGAAGTCGTCTGCGAGCTGCTCGATCGTCGCGTCCGGAGCGACCGTGACGACCTCGCGCGTCATGATGTCCCGCACAGGCAGTCGGGCCAGGGCTTCCCGCAAGGCCATCTGCGAATAGCTCGCGTCCGCGGCGCCCCGGAGGAACACGCCGATGAGGATGAACCAGAAGCCGCCGAGGACGGCTCCGCCGAAGATCTGGAAGACGCCGAGCGCCATGAGGGCGAAGGCGAAGACAACGCCGACCCGGCTGGCGATGTAGGTGGCCTGGCCCAAGGTGCCCTTCCACTTCCAGAGAACGGCGCGCAACAGCCGTCCGCCGTCGAGCGGAAAGCCCGGAACGAGGTTGAAGATCCCAACGGCGACGTTGACGAACACGAGATAGGCGACCACCGCTTGCGACCACGCCGGCTGCAGGAGACCGGCGGCGCTGATCGCCCAGAGCACCGCCGCGATGGCAAAGCTCGTGATCGGACCGAACACGGCGATCAGGAACTCGGCGCGCGGGCTCGGCGGCTCATCCTCCAGATGCGAGACGCCGCCGAAGACGTGCAGGGTGATCCCGCGGACGGAGAGCCCGTGCGCCATCGCCACCAGCGAGTGCGACAGCTCGTGAAGCAATACGGAGACGAAGAGGAGGAACGCCGCCAGCAGCCCGTTGGCCCAGTAGGCGGCGGCCGGAAGGTCTGGCAGCGCGCGCGGGAAATACCCGACCGCGAGGGTCCACGTGATGAGCCCATAGATCACGAGCCAGCTCACGTGAATGTTGATCGGAATGCCGCGGATCGTGAGCACACGGAGCGTCCCGCCCATGGTTAGTACCTCCTCAGATCGTCCGAAGGCCGGCGAGTGCCGCCGCCTGCCCGCCACCGGCGTCCTTGAGCGCAGTGATCCATCCGGGGTTGCGTCGTCGCTTCATCGCAGCATCCGCGCGGCCAGGGCCATTATAGCCACGATCCGATGAGCTCCGGGCGGTCGGTATCATTGCCATCGCGGAGCCGTCGAGGGGAACCAGAATTCTTCAGGCTCAACAGACATCCCCGATACTTCATTCTGCAGCCGGCCGAAAGCCAGTTGACGCTACGCGTGTTTTCACAGATCCTCTGGCGCATCGAGCGATCCACGTGACAATTCCCTGAGGGCAACTCCCAGCTCAAGAGAGGGGGATGCACCATGAAATGCTCCGTAAGACCCATCCTCTCCCTCTTT
>JBOHPM010000437.1:0-3209 GCA_050731715.1 Candidatus Rokuibacteriota bacterium | reverse complement strand
GCGTCACCGGCGCACAGCGCGGTGATGTTGACACCGGCTTCGGCCAGGGCCCTGGTCACGCTAGCCAGGACCCCGGGTTGCGACCGTAGCGTGAGGACGAGCTGCGTCAGCATGAACGTTCTCCCTTCCTCTCAGGCATAGGCAGGAAAGACACGGCGCACGACCTGCGGCGAGTTGACGCGAAGGAGCCAGGCGGCCAGTCGGCGCGCCGAGCCGCGGACGGCGACGAAGGTGATGGCGGCCTCGGCCACGACGCGGCCGTCCGCGTCCCACGCCGTCACCGCGGTGTCCCAGTAGCGCGGGTCGTCGGGGCGCGGCCGCACAGCATCGCGCCGTCCGCCCACGGTGATGGCCGGCCCGAAGGGCACCCGGCCGCGCAGCCTGACGACCAGCTCGGTCGTCATCCCGGACTCGCCGCTGGCCAGCGCTCCGAGCCAGAACGCGGTCTCGTCCAGCAAGGCGGTGAGCGCGACGGGCGCTAGAGCCCCGTCGGGAGTACAGAAGTTTTCTCGGGCGGGCCAGCGGCCCCACACCGCATCGTCGTCCTGGCTGAGGCGGACCCCCAGGCCCAGCCGATTGTCGACGCCGCACGCGAAACACGTCGAAGACACCGGCAGCGGATCGGCGGCCATCGTCCGCCCGACACGGGCCGGGGAAGGCATGTCCGCGCCGCATCGCCGGATGCATCCCGCCACCAGGGTCGTGTCCCCCGCCTCGAGCAAGCGACACTCCACACGCTCGTCATCGGCGTGGTCGACCCGCAGGCGTAAGGGCATGCCCAGGGGCACCCGCTTGCGGTAGAGGCCCTGCATCTCCAGCGGCGGACCCGGCTCGGCGAGCAAGCAGAACGCGGCGAGCACGGAGCCACCGTGCGCGGTGTCGGGCAACCCCTGGAACGCGGGGTCCAGCGTGAGGATGCGCTCGGGGCCCTGGCCCTCGAGGCCCTGCCGAAGGATCGCGTCCGTAGTCGCCATGCGATAATCGCTCGTGTCGATTCTAGCGCACCGTCCCTTTCTGCGGGCGACGGTCGTCAACTTCTTCTTCTTCGCCAGTCTCAACGGCTTCGTGCTCCTGCCGTTGCACGTCCAGCAGCTCGGCGGGACCCCGGTAGAGATCGGAGTGGTCATGGGCGTGTACAGCGCCGTGGGCATCGTGAGCCAGCCCCTGCTCGGCCCCCTCATCGATGCGGTGGGTCGCCGGCCCTTCATGCTCGTCGGCGTCGTGGTGGTGCTGGCCTCGTCGCTGCTGGCGGTGATGACCAGCGCCATTGGCTGGCTGGCGCTCGTGCGCGTGCTCCAGGGCTTCGGGTTCTCCGCGTCCTTCGTGGCCAACTTCGCCTACGTCATCGATCTGGTGCCGCCCGCGCAACGGGGCTGGGCCCTCGGCATCTACGGGGTGTCGGGTCTGGTATCGGCGGCGCTGGCCCCCCTGCTCGGAGAGTGTCCGTCACGAGCGCGGTCGTGGGCGTGTTCAGCGCCGTCTTCCTTGCCGGTCACGCTGCCGGCGCCTTCGTGTTCGGCGGGGTCGTCCACGCGGTCGGCTACGGGTCGATGTGGAGCTTGCTGGCCGCGCTGCTCCTGGCCGGGGCCGGTCTGAGCCTCCGCCTGAGCGGGGACACCCCGCTCCGGGCCGCCGTGGCCTGACCTATTGCCCCCTGCGGGTTTTCGACGGGGCGTTTATACTTGGTCGCACGATGCGGTCAGGGAGCGACGCCGGGGCGGAAGCGAGGCCGAGCGGCCGCATGATGGGGCTCGGCCTGGTGCTGCTCGCCCTCACCCTGGCTCCGGGCTCGAGCGCCCAGACGCAGGGCTCCGCCGTCAAGCCGGGCAATGTCCACGAAGTCGAGATCATGGCGGTGTACCTCGACTCGGTGGCCCAGGCTCCCAAGGTCGTCCTCGAGCGTAAGCACGACCGGCGGCGCTTCGAGATGGTGATCGGGCTCGCCGAGATGAACGGTATCGCCATCCCGTTGAATGGCGTGACCCCACCCCGCCCCCTGACCCATGACCTGTTCCTGACCCTGTTCGGCCGGCTGAACGTGACGCTGAGTCGCGTGGTCATCACCGACTTGCGCGACGACATCTACTACGCCGTGCTGCACTTCACCGGCACGGCCGGCGAGCTGACCCTCGACTCCCGGCCCTCGGACGCCATCGCCCTGGCCATCCGGGCCAAGGTCCCAGTCTTCGTCGACGACCGCGTCTTCGAGAAGGCCGGGGCGCCGACCGGACGGCGTCGGCACGCCATCTGAGCGATGACGCCTCCCGACCACGACGATCTGCAGTGGGCGTTGCAGCGGCGTCTGGAGGACGTGTTCGCCAAGCTCGGCGAGAAGTACGGGGATCTCACCGGCCGCCTGGAGACGCGGATTCGGCCCCGCGCCTCCTTCGACGAGGTCGGCGGGCTCCGCCAGGCCAAGGCCGCCCTGAACGGCTTCAAGAATGCGCTCACCGCCCCCGAGGTCTACCAGCAGTGGGGGATCGAGCCACCCCGGGGCGTGCTCCTGTACGGGCCGCCCGGGACGGGCAAGGCCATGTTGGCCCGCGCGCTGGCCGGCGCCGCCGAGGCCATCTTCTTCCGCCTCCGGCTGCTGAACGTCACGTCCAAGTTCGGCGCCAACACCGCCGAGCTGCTGCAAGAGATCCTGCGCATCGCCATCGGCGAGGGCCGCGTGGTGTTTCTCATGGAGGAGGTCGATGCGCTGTCGCTCGACCATCTGCTGCCACCCCCCCAGGCGCGCGAGGCCAGCGCCCGCCTGGTGGCCGCCCTGTGCGAGAAGCTGGACGCCGTGGAGCCGTCGGCCCGCGTCCTGATCGTCGGCTCGACGAGCCGGACCGACGCGCTCGATCCCGCTCTGGTAGCCCCCGGGCGCCTGGATCACCTGATCGAGATCACGCTGCCCGAGGCCGCCGACCAGCAAGAAATCCTGGAATTGCTGCGGGCCAAGACCGAAAAGCAGGCGGGCCGGCCGCTCTTCGCGCCCATCGATTTCCGCACGCTGCTGCCCCTCATGGGCGGCATGAGCGGCGCCGACATCTCGGAGATCCTGCGTCGCGCCCTGGAAGGCAAGGTCCAGCGGGCCGCCGACGGCGGCGACGCCGACCTCGTCAGCACCGCCGACCTGCTGGAGGCGATCGACGGCTACAAGCGGGTGCGGGGCGTGGTGGAAAAGATCCGTTACGGGCAGTACCTCTAGCCGCCGGCATGAT
>JBOHPM010000436.1:0-3211 GCA_050731715.1 Candidatus Rokuibacteriota bacterium | reverse complement strand
GTCAGGCGGAACGTGGTCCCGTGTCCCCCGTGGTCCTCGGCCCAGATCCGTCCCCCGTGGGCCTCGACGATGGAGCGGGCGATGGCCAGGCCCAGGCCGAGGCCCTCCTTCTTGGTCGTGAAGAACGCGTCGAAGAGCCGGGGCAGGCGGTCGGCGGGCACGCCGTGGCCGGTGTCGCTCACCGCGACCTCGACGGTGTCGTCCGCCCGGCGAGTGCGCACGATCAGCTCGCGCCCGTCGGGCTCGACCTGGTCCATGGCGTCCATGGCATTCAGGATCAGATTCAACACCACCTGCTGCAGGGACACGCGATCGGCGGCGATGGCGGGCAGGGCCGGCACCAGCTCGGTGCGGAGCGTGACGCCCCGACGCCGGGCGTCGCCGCCGACCAGCCGCAAGGTGTCGTTGGCGACTTCGTTCACGTCGAGCGCCTGCGGCGCCAGCGGCCGCTTCCTGGCCAGGGCCCGCAGCCGTTCGATGACGTCCCCGGCTCCGCGCCCCTGGTCGCGGATATCGATGAAGATCTCGCGGAGCTCGTTCACCTCGTCACCGCTGGGGTCGTGGTCCAGGCGACGCAGGGCGGCGCTAGCGTTACTGACGATGGACGTGAGGGGCTGATTGATCTCGTGAGCGATGGATGCCATCAGCTCCCCCACCAGCGCCAGGCGCGAGGCATGGGCCAGATCCAGGCGTGCCGCTCGCAGCTCGTCCTCCGCGTGCTTGCGTTCGGTGACGTCGCGGCAGCAGTAGAGCACCCGGGCCCCCTGGATGGCGACGGCCTTGAGATGGATGAGCAGCGTGCGGCGCTCGCCCGACTTCGACGTGATCTCGCGCTCGATATTCCTGATCTCGCCCCGGGCCGCGAGCTCGGCCCGATCGAACAGGTCCTCGCCGAGCAGCCGACTGATCTGGGCCATGGCCTGCACTTCGTCCGGCACGTACCCGAAGATCATGTCGACGTTCGGACAGATGAACGTGAACTGTCCCTCGTCGTCGGTGAGAAAGACCGCATCCGAGATGCTGCTGAGCGTGACCCGATGGAGCTCCTCCGACTCGCGTAATGCCTGGTACGATCGCTCCCGGCCGCCGTTGGTGGATTGGCTCATGCCCGGGGATCGTGCGCCGGCCAGGTGCCGGAGTCAAGGCGCGGTCATAGGACTAAGGTCCCATGGCGGAGTCCCTCCCGGCGCACCGTACGATCCACCCGGACGCCTGTGCGGCGAAAGGAGACCGACCATGGTGATCGCCAGGAGATATGTGGGAACGTCGCTGCTCCTCGCCATCGTCACGGTGGCCGCACTGGGCTGCGCCGCGACCTCGGCCCCGACCAAGGCCATCGGCGCGAACGACCTTGCCTCCCTCGCGGGGCGGTGGATCGGCGACGTCACGCTGCCCTCCGGCGCCTCGCTGCCGGGAACGTGGGACCTGACACCTGGCGGCGACTACACCACGCGGGCAGGTGCGTTCAGCGCGACGGGCAAGGCACAGGTCAAGGACGGTAACCTGGTGCTCATGTCGACGTCGATGACGGGAGGCGGGTCGACGGGCCCGCGGACGTCCACCGCTTCGCTCTCTCAGCGTTCGGACGGCAAGCTGGTCCTGACGGGCCGAGGGTACAGCGAAAGCGGCCCGTTCAACTTCCAAGTCACCAAGGAGAAGTAGCGCAGGCTCGCGCTTTCCGATGCCGGCGCGCACGGGCAAGGACTACCTCGCGGGATTGCGGGCTCATCCCCGCGAGACGTACCTCAGAGGCCAGCGGGTCGAGGACGTCACGACCTTTCCCGGCCTGGCCAACGGGGCCCGCTCCGTCGCCGCGCTCTACGACATGCAACACGACGCGGCGCTCCGGGACGCCATGACCTATGCGTCTCCCACCACCGGCCAGCGCGTGGGTCTGTCCTTCATCACCCCCCAGAGCACCGACGATCTGACCCGACGGCGGGTGATGATGTCCCACTGGGCCCACACGAGCTTCGGCATGATGGGCCGCACGCCGGACTTCCTGAACGTCAGCTTCATGGCCATGGCCGGCGCCGGGGACTATTTCGCCCAGAACCGCCCAGAGTTCAAGCAGAACATCGTCAACTACTACGAGTACATCCGAGAGCAGGACCTGGTCCTCACCCACACCCTGGTCAATCTGCAACGCACCCGCGCTCCCGGCGGTGCGCTGCTGGACGACCAGACGGACGTCGCCCTGAGCGTGATCCGGGAAACCGATCGAGGGATCGTGGTTCGGGGCCCCCGCGTCCTGGCGACGCTGGGGCCCCTGGCCGATGAGATCGCCGTGTACCCGGCCCGATCGCACCGGCTGCCGAGCACGGCCCTGGACCATCACGCCTTTGCCTTCGCCATCCCCTGCGACACGCCGGGCCTGCGGTTCCTGTGTCGCGAAAGCTACGACCTGGGCCGCTCGCCCTTCGATCATCCGCTAGGCTCGCGGTTCGAGGAGATGGATGCCATCGTCCTGTTCGACGACGTGCTGGTGCCCTGGGAGCGCGTCTTCCTGTACGGCGACACCGACCTCTGCAACAACCTGCCCTCGGCCACCAGCCAGTACACCCATTCCGGGCATCAAGTGGTCACCAAGAACGTCGCCAAGTGCGAGTTCGTCGTCGGGCTGGCCAACCTCGTCGTCAAGACGCTCGGCTCCGCGAACATCCCCCACGTGCAGGCCATGCTGGCGGAGCTGATCGAGCACCTGGAGGTCACCAAGGCGCTGCTGGGTGCCGCCGAAGCGAACGCCGAGGTCAACCAGTGGGGAGTCCTGTGTCCGGCACGAGCCCCGATTGCCGTCGCGCGGAATCTGTTCATCCGCATGTATCCCCGGATGACAGAGATCATCCAACTCCTCGGCTCCAGCAGCCTGATGGCCCTGCCGAGCGAGGCGGACCTGGCCGGTCCCTTGGGCTCTCAGATCGAGACGTACCTAGAAACCGACACCGCCAGCGCCCGGGAGCGGGTCCAGCTGTTCCACCTGGCCTGGGACCTGGCCTGTAGCGCCTTCGGCTCGCGCCAGGTGCTCTATGAGCGCTTCTTCCAGGGCGACTGGATGCGCAACGCGACCCTGCTGTGCAACACCTATGATGTCGAGCCGCTGATGCAGCAGGTGCGTCGGTTCATGGCGCGATGACGACCGGGTGGTCCTCCCGGGCCGAGGGGGGGCTGATCGATTGCTCCCGGATGGGTGTGTCACTTGTCACAAGGCGGA
>JBOHPM010000435.1:0-3212 GCA_050731715.1 Candidatus Rokuibacteriota bacterium | reverse complement strand
CTGCTCCTCTCGGTCCGGATGCGGCAGTTCCAATGAGGCATGACGCTCTTCCGACCTCGGGAGGCCGCCGTGCCGGCGAGGTGCTGCCGTGGGCAAGCGAATTCTCGTCAACGCCGGGATCACCGAGACGCGCGTGGCCGTGCAGGAGGGCAACCTCCTCACCGAGATCTATCTGGAGCGCCACGCCCGCCGTTCCATCGTCGGGAGCGTGTATAAGGGTGTCGTAACGAACGTTCTGCCGGGCATGCAGGCGGCGTTCGTCGACATCGGCCTCAGCAAGGACGCGTTCCTCTATGGCGGCGACTACGCCGTGGTGGGCGCGGACGTCGCCCCCGAGCTAGACCTGGAGGATGACGCCGACGTGGCCGACGCCGACGTGGACGACGTCGACGTGGCCAACGAGGCGGTCCGCCGGGCGGCGCGGACGCCGATCGAGGAGATCCTGCGCAAGGGCCAGGAGGTTCTGGTCCAGGTCTCCAAGGAGTCCCTGGGCAGCAAGGGCGCCCGGGTCACCTCGTTCATCTCGCTGCCCGGCCGCTACCTGGTGTACATGCCACTGGCCCGCCACATCGGGGTGTCCCGACGCATCCACGACGAGCAGGAGCGGGACCGGTTGCGGGGGATCGTGCGGGCCTTGAACCCGCCGCCCGGCGGCTTCATCGTGCGCACCAACGCCGAGGGCAAGGGCAAGGAGGAGTTCGCCGCCGACGTCGAGTTCCTGGGCCGGCTGTGGTCGCAGATCCAGAGCCGCGCCGAGCAGGCCAAGGCCCCGGCCGTCCTGCACGAAGAGATGGATCTCACCTTCCGTGTGGTGCGTGATCTGCTGTCTCCCGAGGTCGACGAGTTTCTCGTGGACAGCCGGGAGGTCTACGCGAAGTGCCTGGACTACGTGCACTCGCTCGTCCCCGGACTGGCCCCGCGGGTCATGCTCCACGACGGCCGCCCGCCCCTGTTCGACGCCCACGGCGTGGAAAAGGACATCGAGAAAGCCCTGCGTCGGCGGGTCTGGCTCAAGTCCGGCGGCTACATCGTCATCGACCACACCGAAGCGCTGGTCTCGATCGACGTCAACACCGGTAAGTACGTGGGCAAGCGCGATTTCGAGCAGACCGTGCTCAAGATCAACCTCGAGTCCGTGGGCGAGATCGTGAGGCAGATCCGGCTGCGCGATCTGGGCGGCATCATCATCATCGACTTCATCGACATGGAGGTGGCCGAGCACCGCGAGCAGGTGTACCGCGCGCTCAAGCGCGCCCTGGCCGAGGACAAGGCCCGCACCAACGTGCTGGAGATTTCTGAGCTCGGCTTGGTGGAGATGACCCGCAAGCGCGTGCGCCAGGATTTCCGGTCGCTGTTGACGATGCCCTGTCCCACCTGCCGGGGCAACGGCGTGATCCGGTCGGATGCCACGCTGGCCGCGGAGATCTTCCGGGCCGTGCAAGCCAGGGCCGCCGAGGGCCCGACCCGCGAGCTCGTGGTCCGTGTGCATCCCGACATGGTGGGCTACTTCGAGGGCGACGGCCGGGAGGGCCTGGCCGGTCTCGCCGCCGCGCTCGACCTCAAGGTCAGCGTGCAGGCGGCCGGCGGACACATTCACCGCGAGGAGTACCAGATCCAGCCGCGCTGAGGGGCCCCGGGCCCCGCGCTCCCGTGGTAGCATCCGGCCCGATGGGCAAGGCCGGGGCACGCCCGCGGCCCTCTCGCCTCAGCGGCGGTCGCATTCTGGGAGAGTTGCGTGTCGCCGCCCGCCGCGGCGACCGCGCCGCCCTCGCGCTGGCGGTCGACCAGATGCGCACGCTGGCCCTGTCGCCGCGATACTGGGAGAAGTACCTCACCCTGCTACGCAACCCGCTAGCCCGGCTGGTCGACCTCCTGCTGATCAAGCAGGGAGACCGCATCGCCCAGCAGAAGGGCTGGAAGAAGCCGGCAGGCCGCTCGCGCCCGGCCGTGGCCCCGCGACCCTCGCCCGGGGTCAGGCGCCGACCGCGGCGTCCCCCGGCCGGGCCCGAGCAGCCGGCCCTCTTCGAGCTCTAAGGCATCGGCGGGGCCCGTCTTGACAGTGCCGAGGGCGGGCGGATAATACCCCCGCGGGGTATTCAGGGCCGGCGGCCGACCTTCCGGCCATCGGGTCCCGCGGAGGGGCCATGATCGACGACACCACCAAGGCCAAGGCGCTCGGCCGACTCCGGCGCATCGAAGGCCAGGTCCAGGGGCTGCAGCGCATGATCGGGAACAGCGCGTCCTGCGTGGACATTCTTTTGCAAGTCTCCGCCGCCCAGGGCGCGCTCGAGCAAGTGCAGAAGCTCCTGCTGGGGCGCCACATCGAGTCCTGTGTCGCCGACGCCTTCCGCGCCGGGTCGCGGGGCGACCGACAGCGGAAGATCGACGAGCTCGTCGAGGTGTTTGGGCGTTTCGGAGGGCGATGATGGCCCAGACGGCGCGCCAGACCCTGCCGGTCCGGGGCATGCACTGCGCGGCCTGCGTGGGCAAGGTCGAAACCGCGCTGCGCGCAGTCCCCGGCGTCAGCGACGCGTCGGTGAACCTCGCCACCGAGCGAGCCACCATCACCTTCGATCCCGCGCGGGCCGACCTGACTGCGCTGCAAACAGCGGTGGCCGCAGCCGGCTACGAGCTGGTGCCGGCCACGGCCGGCCCCGCCGCCCTCGACCGGGAGCGCGCCGAGCGCGACCGGGAGCAGGGGGCCATGCGCCGCCGCGTCCTCGTAGGGGCCGCGCTGTCCGCGCCGGTGCTCGTCGGGAGCATGACCGAGCTGTTTCCGTGGGCGCCGGTCTGGCTCCGCGATCCCTGGGTTCTGCTGGCGCTGTCCACGCCCGTGCAGTTCTGGGTGGGCGCACCCTTCCACCAGGGCTTCGTTCGGGACCTGCGCCACCGCACCGCCAGCATGGCGACCCTGGTCTCCCTGGGCACCAACGCCGCCTACTTCTTCAGCCTCGCTGTCACCCTCTGGCCCCACGTCTTCATGGGCCTGGGGGCCATGACCTACTACGAGACGAGCGCCGTGGTGATCACGCTCGTGGTGCTGGGGCGGTGGCTGGAGGCCCGCGCCCGCGGGCGGACGTCGGAAGCGATCCGCCGCCTGGTGAGGCTGGCGCCGCGCACGGCCCGGGTGGTGCGGGACGGTCAGGAGGTCGACGTGCCGGCCGACGCCGTGCGGGTCGGCGACCTGGTGCGCATCCGTCCCGGCGAGCGGA
>JBOHPM010000434.1:0-3230 GCA_050731715.1 Candidatus Rokuibacteriota bacterium | reverse complement strand
TCTGCTGGCAGTCCAGGCAGGTGACCACGTCGGGCAACGCGGCCAGCCGCCGGTGCCCGATGCTCACGCCGCACTCCTCGCAGACGCCATACTCGCCCCGGTCCACGCGGGCCAGCGCCACCCGCAGGCGCCGGGCCCGATCGACCAGGCGCGTCGCGGCCAGATTGCCGAGCTCGCGCTGCTCACCCGCCTGCGCCCGGTCCACCAGATCGGTCGAATTCTCGCTGCTGAGGCTGGAGAGATCGCCGGGCTGAACGTCGACGAGCCGGAGCCGCGTCAGCGTGGTGGCGAGCTCTTTCCGAAGCCTGCGCGCGATCGGGTGCGTCATGCGGCGCCCTCCCATTCGAGCGGCATTGGATCGCCGCCCACCGTAGAAGGGGACGAAGCGCCAAGTCAATCACGCGGGTGACCGCGTCAGCGGCGTGCGCGAGCGACTCCGTGGCCCGATCGCCGAGCCTTCCCCGGAGTATTTTTTACGCGGCGTCCCCCACGGCGCGGCAATCCGGTCGATTTCCTCGGTCAGGGCTCTCAGCGCCCGTCAGGCCGTCACATTTTCGCGTTGGGGACAGCGGTGGAAACTGTGAATGTCGTTAGCAGTCTAGCACCGTGGGTGACAGCGCGAACTGCGGCGGGGGCTCGAGCCGCTGGAGAAGGTGTCATTCGCCCCCGGTGCTATCGCCCCGGCCATCCCCGATCAGCGTGAACGCCGCCCAGAAGATTGGATGGGCGTAGCTGAACAGCGGCGTCCCGCTCCGGGCGTCGGTGATCATGGCCTGGTCGATGAGCCAGTTCATCGTTTGCTGGAGCGCCTCGGCGCGGCTCATGGCCGGCGTGCGCTGCAGCCGACGAAGGAGCTCGGTCGTTGCCGCGCGCGCCGAGGTCGTCTCAAGGGGCCAGTGGCTCACGAGGAGGGCGCGGGCCCCCGCGTAGAAGAACGCGCGGCCGAGGCCGGAGAGCGACTCGGAGCCGGCGCCCTCGCCGCTGGCGCTGTTGCAGGCGGACAGCACGACCCAGTCGGCGTTCAAGCGCAGCGACAAGATCTCGTCCATCGTGAGAAGCCCATCTCCGTCCACCCCCGCGACGTCCGGCGCCGAGAGCGCGAGGGCGGGCTGGGTCAAGCTATCGATGTCACCGGGGCCGAGGCCGTGGGTAGCGAAGGCGACGACGCGATAATTCGCGAGGTCCACCCTCTTGACGGTCTGTTCGTTCGCCCGGGCGCCGAGGAAGACGTCCCGGGCAGGATCGGCGTTCATTGTCCGGGCGAGACCGAGAATCTCGTCGGCCGTGTCCGGCAGCGGCGGCAGGGTGGCGAGGTGCCTCGTGTTGAAGCGTCGCGGGGTGCCGCGGAGCCTCACCGGCATGGCTCGCGTGGCGAGGGCGACAGGCCCGGCCGAGCCGGTCGGGCCATATACGGCCAACCGCGCCTGCTCCGTACTGAAGTGCGGGTCACCGAATCCAACGAACGGGCGGCGGCCGCGGCTGACGGGGGGGAGTGCCCGGAGCGTCGCCAATGAAGCGACGGAAGGCAGCATCGTGACCGCGTGGCTCCGGATGAGCCACGGCACCTCCCGATAGTTCGCGAAGGGCGTCGGCGAGTCGGGGGCCAGCGCGATGGGCCTGGTCGGCAGGAGCGCGACGGGCAGTTGACCGAGCGGACCGTCCGCGACCACGATGAGATTCCGCGCATGCTGCCAGCCGGATCGAACCGGCTCTAGGAGGCCCGCGTACACCCGATGTGCCAGTGCCACATCGAAGTCGGGGATGCCCGCCAGGGTCGTGGCGGCGGGTTCCAGGGCCTTGCGCAGGGTCGTGACGGTGTCCTGCAGGGCCTCCCTTCCCAGGGGCACGACGGCGAAGGCCACCGGTCCCCGCTCGGGGACGGCCCACACGAATGTCCGATCCGGCCCCACGAGGGTGGCGATCAGTGCCTCTCCCGGCTCGAGCAACGCCTGAACCTGGTCTACGGTGGCGGGCGCCGGCCGGGTGAGCTCGGCGTACGAGGGGAAGTGCTGTTCAATGGTTGCAACCGTCTCGTCGAGAGAGCGACGTCGGATCTCGATCCGGGCCCGCACCTCTGCGATCGCCTCGACGTCCTGTCGCGCGAGGGGTCGGCTGACCAGATTGCCGAGGAGTCGATAGAGCGCGCCGATCTCCCGCCGGTCGTCCTGCTCCTTGCGCGCGAGATCGGCCAGGACCGGATCGTTGGTAGCGGCGCGGGCGGCGCTGGCGTTCAAGGCGCGCTGGACGGATTGCCATCGAACGACGTCGGCGAGACGAAAGGCCTCAGCGACCGCGTCGATGCGCGCCGCGCGCTCGAGCGGAGTGCCTGCGATGTCCGCTAGCAAGCCGATGTACGAGCTCAGGATGGCGCCGCGGCGCCGGGCTGCCGCCCGCGGTGTCGTCGTGTCGGCGTCGTCGTCGGGCGCATCTCGAAGCAGTTGCGGCGCCGCCTCGCGAAACTCTCGCAGGGCTCCAGGCAGGTCACCCTTGGCGGCGTGAGCCCGGGCCAGATGCCCGCGCAGCTCAGCGTCACGCCGGTCAGCCATGTCCACCAGCCCCTGGCGTCTGGCCAGGCTCGCATGGAGGGTCTCGAGCACGCGGTCGACGTGTCCGGTTCGCAGGAGAACGTCGGCATAGTCTCCGATGTCGCCCAGCAGGTGCTCGAACAGGACCAGGTCGGTGCCGGGTGCGCCGGGGATCGTCGTGTACTCTGCGAGTGCCTCGCGATCGCGATTCTGAAACGCCAGGGCGATGGCGCGCTGAGCACGGGCGACCGCTAGAAACGGCGAGTCCGGTGCGGTGCCGATGCGTGGAAAGATGATGAGAGCCTCGTGGGCCAGCCGTTCAGCCTCGCGGTATCTGCCCTGCTCCAGGAGCACCCAGACCAGGCCCCGGAGCACCCAGGCGGTGTGGAGCGAGAGACGGCCTCGTTTCGAGAGCGCTCCGAGCAGCGCCGTTCTCGCCTCGCTCTCGGCTTCGAGCAGTCGTCCCTGGCGAATCAAGGTCCGCACCAGAAAGTACTCGAACTCCTCCAGCACCGGATGTCGTGTGTAGTACCCCGGCGCCTCCTGTATGGCAATGGTAATGGCCTCGCGATATCCATGCTCGGCCAGGACATACTTTCCCGTTGCCTCGGCCAGGGCCGCCTGGGCCACGACAAGATTCGCCCGAGCCGACGCCCTGAACTCCGGTCGTTTGGGGAGCCCTAACGGCGAGAGTTCGAGGAAGAC
>JBOHPM010000433.1:0-3279 GCA_050731715.1 Candidatus Rokuibacteriota bacterium | reverse complement strand
GGGATTGTAACTCAGAAGTCACGGTTACCAATTCCCGTGGGGAGGGGCCCGTGACCCGAGCCAGCTTGCGCGAGTACGCTGCCGTCCAGCGGTTGCGGTACCAGCAGGCCACTCGAGCCGAGAAGCACCAGCTCTTGGACGAGATCGTGGCCGTGACCGGCCTGCACCGCAAAGCCGCCATCCGGCTGCTGCGGCGCGCGCCCCGGGCGCGGCCGAGCCCGGGCCCGGGCGGCCGCCCGCGGGCCTACGGTCCCGAGGTCGCGGTCGCGGCGGAAGTGTTGTGGCAGGCGAGTGGCCGGATTGGAGCCCATCGCCTCCAGCCCTTCGTCCCCGAGCTGCTGGACCGGCTCCTCGTCTGGGGCGAACTCACCGTCCCCCCCCACGTCGATAAGCTCCTGCGTCAGATCAGTCGGCCGACCCTCGCCCGCTTGCTGGAGCCGGCACGGGCGCCGTACCCCCTGCGCGGCGCCACGATCACGCGGCCGAGCCACCTCCTGCGCCAGGAGATCCCCGTCCGCACCTTCACCGACTGGGATGACGCCCGCCCCGGCTTCCTGGAAATCGATCTGGTCGCGCACTGCGGCAGCAGCACCCAGGGCTTCTATCTCTGTACGCTCTGTGCCGTGGACATCACGACGGCCTGGATCGAGCTCGACGCCGTCTGGGGCAAGAACCAGTCGCGCGTCGGGAGCGCCGTGCATCGCGTGCGCGAGCGCTTGCCGGTGCCGCTGGTGGGCCTCGACAGCGACACCGGCGGCGAGTTCATCAACCGCCACCTCTTGGCCTGGTGTCAGCGCCACCACATCACCTTTACCCGCAGCCGCCCCTGGAAGAAGAACGACAGCGCCCACGTCGAGCAGAAGAACGGCGCCATCGTCCGCCACCTCATCGGCTATGATCGCTTCGTCTCCAAGGCCGCCTTTGCTCAACTCCAGCGCGTGTACGACCTGGTGCGGCTGCACATCAACTTCTTTCAGCCCGTGCAGAAGCTCGTGACCAAGACTCGCCAGGGCCCGCGCGCGCGCCGCGTCTACGATCGCGCGCAGACGCCGTACCAACGCCTCGGCGCCGCCGGCGTCCTGGCGCCCGCCACCCGGGCCGAGCTCGACCGGCTCTACCAGACGCTCAATCCGCTGCGCCTGCGGCGCGACCTCGACGCGGCCCTCGAACGGCTCTGGCCCCTCGCCGCGCCCGATCCCCGCCGCGTCCAGGGGGCGACCGAGATAGCCACCACCTCCCTGACGTCCTCCCCAGGAGGCGCGTAGGCAATGGCTCCGGTAACCCTCAGTTATGAGTCGACGAGGACAGGAAGGTAACCCTCAGTTATGAGCTACGACGGATGGGCTCCCGTCACCACGCCTTGACAAGTCGGGGCGCGCCGCCGGACCATCCCTGCCCCAGGAGGACGCGCATGCCCACGGCCAAGGTCTTCGTCTTCGCGCCCGCTGACGAGTCGGGGGAGAGCCACAAGAAGCTCCAAGACCAGCGGTGTGAGCTGATCCTGGGGCAGCCCTCCTGGGATACGCCCCAGGGGAGCAACGAAGCCGAGATCGCCAGCCTGGCGGCCGGCTGCGACGCCCTGGTGGGGACGTCGATCCGCTGCACGCCCATCAGCCGCGCCATCATGACCTCCTCGGATCGGCTGCGCATCGTCGCCAAGTACACGATTGGCGTCGACGACGTCGACGTCGAGGCGGCCACCGAGCTGGGCATTCTGGTGACGCACGGCCCGACCGAGTCGAACTGGGGCGGCGTGGCGGAGGGAACGGTGACGGCCATGCTCACCCTGCTCAAGAAGTCGCGCGAGCGGGATCGTCACCTCAAGGCGGGGGGATGGCGGGACGCCAAGCTGCAGGGCACCTACGTCGGCGCACGCGCCGACGGGTACGCGGGCCTCACCATCGGTCTGATCGGTCTCGGCCGCATCGGTAGCCGGGTGGCCACCCTGCTGCGCCCCTGGAACGTCCGAATTCTGGGCACTGACCCCTACGTGCCTGATACGAAGTTTGCCCAGCACGGCGTGACGCGCGTCGATCTGTCTACCCTGCTGCGCGAGTCCGACGTGGTGAGCCTGCACGTGGTCCTGACCCGGGAGACTCGCCACATGATCGGCGCCCCCCAGCTGGCGCTCATGAAGCCCAGCGCCATCTTCATCAATACGTCCCGGGGACCCTGCGTGCAGGAACCGGCCCTCATCGAGGCCCTGCTGCGGGGACAGATCGCCGGGGCTGCGCTCGACGTGTTCGAGCAGGAGCCGCTCTCGTCGGACAGCCCGCTGCGCAACCTCGGGGACAAGGTGCTTCTCTCCCCGCACAACGTCTCCAACAACGTGGGTAGCGGACTGGGCCCCGGCATCCGCTGGGCGACCGACTCGGTCCTGGCCGCCCTGCGCGGTGAGGTGCCCGACAACGTGTACAACCGGGAGGTCATTCCCCGCTGGCAGCGCCGCTTCGGCGGCGCCAGCGTGTGGGCCTGACGGACCCGCTACGGCAGCGGGAGCGGCTTTCCGTCCAGATCCTCAGCGCGCTCGACCTTGATGAGAACGCCGAAGCCCTTCTTGTCGGGATCGCGCTCCTTCTCGGGCGGGATGAGCCGGGTCCAGATCTCCTCGTACACCGGCCCCGACTTGTAGAGCTTCGCGGTTCCGTAGAAGCGAGCGATGCCGCCTTTCGGTAGCAGGCCGCTCTCCCGGAGCTGCGGCTTTCTCAGGAACACGGTGATCTTCGTGCCGTCCTTGAGGTTGGTGTTCGTGGAGCCACGGCCCCGCTCCCACAGCGCGAGGTGCTCGTCGTCGAACACCATGGTGCTGCCCCGCGGGCTCACCTGGGCCCACCCGCTCGGTAGGACCGTGCCGACCAGACAGACGTTGGCGGGAAACGCGGTGTTGATGTGCTCGTGCAGCGCCTTGGGAATGGTGGGCATGGAGCCTCCTGTCGGTTGAACAATGTGCGGGCTGTTGTGTACTCTGTCAACCACGAACCCGCGGAGGCCCTATGCGTTACCAGAGGATCTCGGCTGACTGCCACATCGATCTGCCCTGGCTGCCTCCCGACCTCTTCACATCGAATGCCTCCCCGGCCCTGAAAGACCGCATGCCATACGTGGTCGACGGGCCCGAGGGGCCCCACTGGACGACGAAGAGCATCCCCTCGCTCGGCTTCGCCTGCGCGGTGGGATCGGTCGGGAACAAGGTGGTGCCTGGCCAGAACCGTCGCGTCGACATCATGGCGGCGACCGGGCTCTACGAGGACGGCAAGAAGGGGATCCGCCGCCCCACCG
>JBOHPM010000432.1:0-3287 GCA_050731715.1 Candidatus Rokuibacteriota bacterium | reverse complement strand
GCACAAGCGCCTAACCACGGGCTGACACCGGCCGCGCGCAAGACACCAGGACGTTCTCGCCCTCGGTGCGCACGCGCCGGAGCGTCACCTCGCCGAAGAGCGGCCGCAGCGCGGAGGCCAGCTTGTCAACGTCGCGGCGCCGATGTCGGTTGATCACCAACACGCCGCCCGCGGCGACCAGGGGTGCCAGGCCGAGGGCCAGGGGCAGCGCCTGGGCTAGCTCGCCGGCGTAGGCCGCATCCTCCATGATGAAGTCGAAGCGTCGCTTCGTCGTAGCCAGCCAGGGGATCACGCGCTCGGCATCCCCGCAGAGAAACTCCAGGCCCTCGCGGGCATCGAGTCCGAACCACCGGGTAGCCAGCCTGATGATGGCGGGATCTCGCTCGATCACGGTGATGAGCCGGGGCCGCGTCCGCTCGGTCAGGAGGTGGACCTGCGTGCCGCCACCTAGACCGACGAGGAGCGCCGTCGACCGCCGGCGCCGCGGGGCCCCGGCCACCGCTCGGCCCCAGTACTCGCGGTCCAGGCCGGACCAGTCGCCGTTCAGCGGGTACACGGACAGGGTGTCGCCGGCCACGATGAGCCGTCGCTCGCGCCGGTCCTCGATCACGCGGATCCGTCCCGACAGCGGTGAGCGGATTTCGGCGACGGTGCGAGAGCTTTTCAGCGGGGGGCCATGCGGATGGCGCCGTCGAGCCGGATGGCCAGGCGGATGCAGTTGAAGGTGCCGATCAGGTTGATCTGGATGACCCGGGCGAAGGCGTCGAGGTTGGCCGGCCCCGACCTGGCGAGGGTCTTCATGGCCGTTGCCCCAGCCCGGACGCGCCACCGGTCACGACCGCCTTCACCGCGCGCAGCTCCATGCCTTCCCCCTTGCCCCCGGGCGGCCGCGTCGGATTCTAGCCGATCGCCGAGCGGTTGCCCACGCCGGACCGCCGTCGGCGCGAGCCGGGCGGATCGGTTATGCTTGCCGTGTCGATATGCGGACGCGCTACGCCCCGCTCACGCGCCGGCGCATCCTCTGTGTGTCCCCGCGCTACGCGCCGTCCTTCGGGACGTTTCAGCACTCGTATCCCTTCTTCGGGCGTCGGGTCCGCGCGTTCATGCCCCCCCAGGGGTTGCTGGTGGTGACCAGCTACCTGCCGTCGTCGTGGGAAGTCCGCTTCGTCGACGAGAACGCGGGCCCCGCCGCCGAGGGGGACTTCCGCTGGGCCGATGTCGTGCTCCTGTCCGGCATGCACGTTCAGCGTCGGGCGATCGAGGACGTCATCGCCCGGGCCCACGCGGTCGGCAAGCCGGTGGTGCTGGGCGGGCCCTCGGTCTCGGGGTGCCCCGAGTTCTATCCCGAGGCCGACGTCCTGCACGTCGGAGAGCTCGGCGACGCCACCGATCAGGTCATCGAATGGATCGATCGGTGCGCCGGCCGGCCGGAACGACAGCTCAGGTTCGAGACTCAGGAGCGGCTGCCCCTCGCCGACTTTCCGCTTCCCGCCTACGACCGCATCCCGGTGCGGCAATACTTCATCGCCAGCATCCAGTTTTCCAGCGGCTGTCCTTATACGTGCGAGTTCTGCGACATTCCCGCCCTCTACGGGCGCAACCCCCGCGTGAAGACGCCGGCCCAGGTCCTGGCCGAGCTCGATCGACTTCTGGCCGGCGGGGCCACCGCCGTCTACTTCGTCGACGACAACTTCATCGCCAACCAGCGGGCGGCCCTGGAGCTGCTGCCCCACCTGGTCGACTGGCAACGCCGCCATCGCTACCCGCTGCGCTTCGCCTGCGAGGCCACGCTCAACATCGCCAAGAACGACCGGGTGCTGGAGCTGATGCGCGAGGCGGGATTCATCACGGTCTTCTGTGGAATCGAGACGCCCGAGCCCGCGGCCCTGCGCTTCATGTCCAAGGACCAGAACCTCCGCATGCCCATCCTGGACGCGGTCGGCAAGCTCAACGGCTACGGCCTCGAGGTCGTGTCGGGCATCATCCTCGGGCTGGATACCGACACGGAGCAGACGCCCGATCACATCATCGAGTTCGTGCGCGCCTCCCGCATCCCTGTCCTCACCATCAACTTGCTCTACGCGCTGCCCAAGACGCCTCTGTGGCGGCGGCTGCAGGCCGAGGGCCGGATCTGCGCCGACGGGGATCGGGAGTCGAACGTCGATTTCAAGCTGCCCTATGAGACCGTCCTGGCCGCGTGGCTACGCTGCATCCAGGCGGCCTACGAGCCGGCCGCGGTGTACGCTCGGTTCGCCCACAATCAGGTCCACACCTTCGTCCACCGCTTCCCGTACCCGGCCAGCCCCCACCGCGCCTCCTGGCGCAACGTCCTCATGGGACTGCGGGTGCTCGGCCGCGTGATCTGGCGGGTCGGGGTCCGGGGTGACTACCGGAAGACGTTCTGGCGCTTTGCCGGACCCACGCTGCGCCGCGGGGACATCGAGCAGGTCATCCACACGGCGGTGGTGAGCCACCATCTCATCGCCTTCACCCGGCAATGCCTCGACGGTGCCCGCGAGCCCTCGTTCTACGCGCCCGTGACGGCGCCGCCCCGAGCGGCGGTCGCCGGCTAGGACCGCCGGTTCAGGCCGCCTCCCCCGCGTGCCAGACGTCCTCCTCGCGCTCCGGCCGCGCCAGGCGCAGGGGGATCTTGCCTCGGTGGAAGAAGTCGCACATGATCCGGTTGGCCACCGCCCAGTCGTCGCCGTAAATGCAGTGATGGTGAGGACAGAGCGCGCGCTCGCCCACCAGTTGCAGCCCGCATGCCGCACAGAGGCTCATGCCCCTGGCCCAAGCGAAGCTCGTGCCAATCGCCGACCAGGAGTTTTCTTACCCTCTCGGGTGGTACGGATGGCATAGGATGCGTAGGCTTTGGCGCCGGACGCTACTCACCGGGAGGTCGCGCGATGCGAATCGGTCTCTGGGCGATGTTTTGCCTCGTTTGCAACGTCCTGGGGGTGACGGCGTTTCAGGCGGCGATGACCCTGCCGCTCGAGGACGCGTTGTTGCCGGCCGCTCTCAGCGTCCCCCTCATCGGGCTGACCGCGTTTGGGGTGCGTGGTGTGGTGACGGCCTGGCGTCACGGCGAGTAAGTCTTACATCGCTCCTAATTTTTGCCTGGCACCGCCCGTGCAGCGCTACCCATGAGCGTCGACACGCTTCGTTCGGGGAAAGGAGTCCGGGATGGACATCATTCTGTGGATCGTGTTCGGCCTCCTGGTTGGCATCGTCGCGAAGCTCATCATGCCGGGGCGTGATTCCGGTGGGGTCATTGTGACGGTCGTGCT
>JBOHPM010000431.1:0-3297 GCA_050731715.1 Candidatus Rokuibacteriota bacterium | reverse complement strand
ATCGGGATTTCCTCCGTGCGCCGGGTTAAACCGGCGAGGTGTAGTGAATGAAAGAGTCACACGGTGAAGGGGTAGCGACCCGCACCGGCCCCGAGTCATGCGTGTCCGCTCGCAAGGGCGGGGGCGAAGCGTTGACAGGGGAACGGGCAGGCCGGGTATTCAGCCGCGAAAGAACCTCACTTCGGGACGCCGACGCCGTGGAGGAAGGCGGAAGGCCACATCCGGCGCGTCGATATCGCAAGACGCGGTGGAGTCCCGCGCGGTCAGAGACCCCGAGCATGTCCGGACACACCTCGCGCGAGAACCGGGAGAGCCCTTGGTCGCCCGTGGGGGATGGCCCCGCGGGCCGCGTCGGGAAGTCTACGGACGCACGCCGATGATGCACGGCCAGGGGCAGTCGGACAGGCCCGTAGTACCGACGAAGTCTCCGAACAAACCCGGGGAGCCGGGGGCGGAGGGGATGGAGGGAAGGGGCCTGGCCAAAGGGAACCCGAGCCAGCAAAACGCGCCCCGGGCGCAGCACCGGGACGGCGCGCGCAGTGCGCTGGAGCGGGTACGTGAGGTAGCTGAGCGGGACAAGACGGTGCGGTTCACGACGCTCCTGCACCACGTGTACAACGTCGAGCACCTGCGGGCCGCGTACTACGCGCTGAAGCGGGGCGCGGCGCCCGGGATCGACGGGGAGACGTGGGGGCACTACGGGGAGGCCCTCGAGGCGAACCTCGCGGACCTGTCCGGACGGCTGAAGCGCGGGGCGTATCGAGCGAAGCCGGTCAAGCGGACGTACATCCCGAAGGCCGACGGGCGGCAGCGGCCGCTGGGCATCCCCACGCTGGAAGACAAGCTCGTCCAGCGCGCGACGGCGGACGTGATGAACGCGATCTGGGAGGCCGACTTCCTGGGCTTCTCGTACGGGTTCCGGCCGGGGCGCAAGGCGCACGACGCGCTGGACGCGCTCTATACGGGACTGCTGACGCGGAAGGTGAACTGGGTGCTCGATGCCGACATCCGAGGGTTTTTCGACGCCATCGACCCCGGGTGGCTGGTGAAGTTCGTCGAGCACCGGATTGCGGACCGGCGCGTCGTGCGGCTGATCCAGAAGTGGCTCAACGCCGGCGTGCTGGAGGACGGGACGCGGACGTGGAGTGAGAAGGGCACGCCCCAGGGGGGCAGCATCTCGCCACTCCTGGCCAACGTGTACCTGCATTACGTGTTCGACCTCTGGGCTCGGCGGTGGCGGAAGACGCACGCCCACGGCGACGTGATCGTCGTGCGGTACGCGGACGACTTCATCGTCGGGTTTCAGCACCGGGAGGAGGCCGAGCGGTTCCTGGCTGAGCTGCGCGAGCGGTTGGCGAAGTTCAGCCTGGAGCTGCACCCCGAGAAGACGCGCCTGCTGGAGTTCGGGCCGTACGCGGCCGAGCACCGAGGGCGCGCCGGGGAGGGGAAGCCGGAGACGTTCGATTTCCTCGGCTTCACGCACATCTGCGGGAAGAAGCGGAACGGGCGGTTCACGGTGGTACGGCAGACGATCCGGAAGAGGCTGCAGGCGAAGCTGAGCGAGGTGAAGGCCGAGCTCCGGCGGCGTCTGCACGATCCGATCCCGGCGGTGGGTACATGGCTGCGTCAGGTTGTGGGGGGGCACATCCGCTACTACGGGGTGCCCATGAACAGCCCGGCGATCGCCCTGTTCCGGTTCCAGGTGGGCTGGCTCTGGCACCGCGCCCTCGCGCGGCGCAGTCATACAGGGCACGTCACCTGGGAGCGGATGCGCCGGCTCATCGAGCGGTGGCTGCCCCCTGCGCGCATATGCCATCCCTATCCCCTGAGGCGACTTGGCGTTGTCACCTGAGGCAAGAGCCCAGTGCGGTAATCCCGCTCGCTGGGATCCGTGGAGGGGGTTACGAGCAATCGTCATCTCTACTCCGACTGACCGGTAGGATCGATGGAGCATCCGAGGACAGGGATGCCGCGTACCGCCATTCTCCTCAACGGGATCACGCGCGGAGACGCGGGTCACCACGGCCGTCGCCATCACCTCCCAGGGGCCAGGCTCGGAAACGGGCTCACCCGCACCCTTGCAGGGGCGGCCACGGTCCCGGACGCTCGGCGCATTGTACGGAGCGCTTCGCTGCGCCACCAGTTTCTGGACTGCTGTCTTGTGGTTCCCTCACCTACCGCGCTCGCAACCCCGAGCCCTCCCAGGGACGGCCCCCCAGGGACGGCTGCGCGTCAGCGAGATCCCGCGCAGTCGACAAGGGGCGATGCGCGAGGCCGTGATGATCCTGACCCTCGATCCCACCAAGCGCCGGATCGAGTTGGCGCTGGCCCCCGACAACGCCGCCGACGGCGATCAGGTGGAATCGATGCTCGCCATCGGCGCGGTGTTGATCGGCACCGTGGAGCGCGTGGAGCCGTTCGGCGCCTTCGTCCGCGTCGGCCCCGGGCAGACCGGGCTAGCCCATGTTTCCCTAATTGAGCAGGCGCACAACGTGTAAGTGCGCGAACTGCCAAGCGTGGGGATGTCCGGACGCCAACACATCGACCAGGAGCTCTATCGGCGGTTGCGCGATCTCTTTTCGCTCAAGGTCGACCTGGCGCTCTACGACCCGACCTCGACGTCCTTCGAAGGCCACGGGCCGCCGATCCTCGGCGCCCACGGCCACAGCCGGGATGGGAAACCGCGCAACCGCCAAGTGCTCGTCGGCGTCGTGATGGTCGATGGGTGGCCGATCACCCACCACGTCTTTCACGGCAGCGCCCGCGACGCCACGACGGTGCCCCAAGTGCTGGCGGATCTCGAGCAGCGCTTCGGTCTGCGCCGCGTGGTGTTCGTGGGCGACCGCGGGATGGTGACGTCGGCCAATCTCGCGCTCCTCCGCACGCGCGAGCAGGGCTACGTGGTCGGGCTCAATCGACGCCGGCGCGAGGACGTCTATCGCTACATCGAGCAGTGAGGAGCGGCTGGCCTATGAACGGACGCCGCGCGTGAAGGCGATGGCGCGCGTCCGCCGCGAGCTGGAAGCGCTCGAGCAGCGGGTCGCCCGAGGGCACCTCAAGCAGCCGGCCCAGATCGGGGCCGCCGCCGCGCGGATCCTCGGCCGCTCGCCCGGCCCCCGCTACTACGACCGGACGTATCGCGATGGCCATTTCCGCTTCTTCGCGCACCCGGTGAATCTCAAGCGCGAGCAGGCCTACGAAGGCACGTACGTGATCCAGACCGAAGAGCCCCAGCTCACGCCCGTCGAGGCGGTGACGATCTACAAGGAGCTCAGCGAGGTCGAGCGCGCGTTTGCC
>JBOHPM010000430.1:0-3327 GCA_050731715.1 Candidatus Rokuibacteriota bacterium | reverse complement strand
GGGGACGAACCACTCGGTGAAGTTGAAGCGGATGCCGTTCGGGGACTCCACGATCCCGTGGACGCGCCGGGACACCGCGGGGAGCGCGTCGGGGAAGTACAGGAAGACGAGGGGCTGTTCGTCGGCCAGGATCTCCTGGATCCGGCGGTAATACTGCTTGCGTTCGGCCTCCCGACAGGACTGCCGCCCCTGCTCCAGCAGCCGGTCGACCTCGGCGTTGCTGAAGGAGATGACGTTGAGCTCGTCGGGCCCGGTCTTCGAGGAGTGCCAGATCTCGAACTGGTCGGGATCGAGACCGATCCCCCAGCCCAGGATGATGGCATCGAAGCGGCGCTTCTTGACGTACTCCTTGAGGAAGGATGCCCACTCTAGAATACGGATCTCCACGCCGACCCCCAGCTCCCGGAGGGACGCCTGGACGATCTCGGCGACTTTCTTGCGCTCGTCGTTGCCCTGGTTGGTCAGGAGCGTGAACGTGAAGGGCTGGCCGTTCTTCACCAGGAGCCCCTCGGCATTCCGCGTCGCCCAGCCGGCCTCGGCGAGCAGCCGGCGGGCCCGGTCGAGATCGTACGGGTAACGTGCGACCTCGGGATTGTAGGCCCAGGTGCCCGGCTTGTAGGGGCCGGTGGCGTCCCGGCCCATGCCCATGCGCACGCCGTCGATCAGCTCCGCCTTGTTGATGGCGTGGGCGAATGCGTGACGTACCCGCTTGTCGGCAAACCGGGGATCCTTGAGGTTGAAGCCCAAGTAGGTGTAGGCGTTGCTGGGGTAGCGGAACTTCCAGTACGCCTTGCGAAAGGCCGGATACTCCGTCTGCCGCTTGTGCTGGAGCGCGGTCAGGCCCGCGGCGTCCACGCCCCTGGCCTTGAGCTCCAGGAAGATCGTGGCCTGGCTGGGAATGACCCGATAGACGATACGGGACACGAAGGGCCGGCCTTCATAGTAGTCTGGGTTGGCCACGAGGACGATCTTCTCCCCCGAGCGCATCTCCTTGAAGCGATAGGGCCCGGTCCCCACCGGGCTCACCCAGTTCTGGGGGGCGTCGCGCAGGCGTCCCTCCTGCACGTAGCGCTCGAGCAGGTGACGCGGCAGCATCCAGGTGCCCCAGCTCTGCAACGCCTTGGCGTAGGGCTTCCGGTACGTGACCCGCACGGTGTGCGGGTCCACGGCTTCCGCGCTCTCCACGGCGCGAAAGTCCTCACGGTAGGCGGTGGGGGTCTTGGGGTGGATCGCCGTCTGGTAGGTGAAGATGACGTCCGCGGCCGTGAAGGGCTGCCCATCATGCCAGCGGACGTCCGGGCGCAGCGAGAAGGTGAGCTGTAGGCAGTCGGCGCTGAAGGTCCAGGACTCCGCGAGATCCCCGACGAGATTCAGCTCACGGTCGCGTTTGACCAATCCCGAATAGAGGAGGTTGCCGATCTCGTGCGAGGCGCTATCGGCTGTGATGTTGGGAATGAGTCCCGAGACGTTGCCGGTGATCGCCTCCACCAGCGTGTCGCCGTGGGCCGGCTTGACGCTGGCGCTCCCCGGGCCCTCCTCCACGGCACCTCCCACCTCGCTACCGCAGCCGGCCACCGCCGCGGCGCCGCTGAGCAGCAGGAGTGCGAAGAGGACCCGGGCCGGCGACCTGTTCACTTACTTGGCGGGCGCCGGCGCGGCCGGAGTCGGCGTCGATGGCACGGGGGCGGCCGGCGGGCCGGCCGGCTCCCGTACGACGGACCCACCCCGCTCGCCGCCCAGCATGGCCAGGGTGAACGACGTAATCACGAAGAGGATGGCGATGACGGCGGTGATCTTGCCCAGGATCGTCGGAGTGCCCATGGACCCGAAGACCGCCTGGGTGCCGGCACCGCCGAAGGCCGAGCCGATGTCGGCGCCTTTGCCAGCCTGCAGGAGCACCATGCCGACGATGCCGAAGCACACGATGATGTGAAGGACCACCAAGAGCGTGTACATTACTCCCCTTTCGTGGCGGCGCCGGCGCGCGCCGTCTTCCTGGCGATGGCGACGAATCCCTGGGCGTTGAGGCTGGCCCCGCCCACCAGGGCGCCGTCGATCTCGGGCTCCGCGGCCAGCGCATCGACGTTGTCGGCCTTCACACTGCCCCCGTAGACGATGCGAACGAGCTGGGCCGTCTCCTTCGACGTCAGCTCAGAGAGCAGGCCCCGCAGGTAACCATGGACCTCGGCGGCCTGGGCGGGCGTGGCGTTGACACCGGTTCCGATGGCCCACACCGGCTCGTAGGCGAGGACTAGCGTGACGATTGCCTCCGGGGCCAGCCCGGCCAGCCCGGCCCGGAGCTGACCTTCCACCGTCGTGAAGGTGAGTCCCTGCCGCCGCTCGTCGGCGGTCTCACCAATGCACAGCACGGGCGTCAGGCCATGGGCGAGCGCCGCCTCGACCTTGCGGTTGATCTGCTCGTCGGTCTCTCCCATCTCGCGGCGACGCTCCGAATGGCCGACGAGCACGTAACGAGCGCCGGCGTCGACGAGCATGACTGGTGAGATCGCCCCGGTGTGCGCGCCCGACGCCTCCCAGTGGCAGTCCTGGCCTCCCACCCGGATGGGGCTGCCGGCCAGCACCTCGGCCACCGCGGCCAGCACCGTGAAGGGGGGACAGAGCACCACGTCCACGCCGCGGGGTCGCTTGAGGCTGTCGCGGATGGCGCCGGCCAGCGTCCGGGCTTCGGCCAGCGTGCCGTGCATCTTCCAGTTCCCCAGGACGAGCGCAGTTCGCATCACGCGGCCTCCGTGAGGGCCTGGATACCCGGCAACGACCGCCCCTCGAGGAACTCCAGGAAGGCCCCGCCCGCCGTCGAGAGGTAGCCGATCCGATCGGCCACCCCGGCGAGGTTCACCGCGGCCACCGTATCCCCCCCACCTACGACGGAGAAGGCCGAGGTGGCGGTCACCGCCCGGGCCACGCCTAGCGTGCCCTCGGCGAACGCGCGTTTCTCGAACACGCCCAGAGGACCGTTCCACACGATCGTCCGCGCCGATTTGAGCGTAGCCGCGAACCGTTCGACGGTGAGCGGACCAATGTCCAGGGCCATGAGGGCAGCGGGGATCTCCCGGATGCCCACGACCGAGCCGGTGGGACTGTCGGGGCCCGCGGCCACCACGACGTCGACGGGGAGCACCACCGGCACGCCGCGGCGTCGTGCCGTGTCCAGGATGCGGCGGGCGGTGTCGATCTGCTCACCCTCCAGCAGCGACCGGCCCACATCGTGGCCCAGCGCCCTCAGGAACGTGAAGGCCATGCCGCCGCCAATCAGCAGCGCGTCGATCCGGGCCAAGAGATGCTCCACCAGCGCGAGCTTGTCGGAGA
>JBOHPM010000429.1:0-3328 GCA_050731715.1 Candidatus Rokuibacteriota bacterium | reverse complement strand
CGCTCGAAGAGGCCGGCGTAGTCGGGGAGCGACCGGATGCGGCCGATCACGTGGCCGATCGACGGATTCCCCATCTCGTTGCGCTCGACCAGAGGCCCCAGGGCCTGGGTCTCCAGCGCGATTTCCCGCCCGTCGTGGAACGGCCGCTCGACGTACGCCACGTTCAGCAGGGTCGGCGAGTTGCGGCGCAGGCTGCGCCCCTCCACGCCCACCGGACGCGCCAGCTCGTTGCTCGTAAAGCCCTGCTCGGGGACGTGGCACATCGCGCACGACATCGTGCCGTTGTGGGACAGACGACGGTCGAAGAAGAGCTTGTGTCCGAGCGCCACCTTGGCCGGTGTCGTCGGGTTGTCGGCCGGCACGGGAACCGGAGGCAGCCCGAGCGGCGGGGCCGCCACGCGGGCGACGGCCGCGGCCAGCCGCTCGTCGCCGTCACCGGCCGCCCGCTGCACGGTCGGGCCGGCCGCCAGAACGACGGCTGCCGCGACGGCGCCGAGCAGGGCCGCCCTCATGGCCGCCTCCCTCGCTCCTCGAGGAGCAGCGTGCGCACGTCGGTCACCAGCAGGCGGGGATCGAGGAAGTCGAGCCCGTAGATGTTCCGAATCCGCCGCTCCCCGTCGATGAGATAAACGCGCAGCAGGTGGGTCGGCGGCGCCGTCCGGCCGCGGTACCCGACCGGCTGGCCGTAGGCCTCGAGGATCGACGCCAGCTGGTCCGGCGTCGTGGGCACCACGAAGTCCCACGGGCTCATCCGGGCCTGGCCGTTCCCCACCGCCTGGGCGTAGCGCGCCAGCACCGTGGGCGTGTCGTTGGGGAGATCGAAGCTCACCGTGACGAGCCTGAGCCGGCGCGCCAGAGCGGCGTCGCGGCCGGCGACAGCCCGGATCTGGTGCAGGACGGCCGTGGCCAGCGGGCAGCCGTGGGCGTCGGCGCAGCGGGTGGAGATGAAGCTCAGCACCACGATCCGGTCCCCCATGAGCTCGTGGAGCTGGCGTCGGGCGCCTGCCGCATCCACCACCTGGCCATCGGCGGCCGTCTTGATCGTCGGCAGCTCATAGCTCCCGGGCCGCGGGGGCTGGTACTCGAACCGTGGTCCACCCGGATCGAGCGCCGCCGGGCCGGCGGCCCCCTGCGTCCCGTGCGCGCGCGCGGGGGCGGCGGGCGCGCCGAGGGCCAGGGCGGTCATGGCGACCCACATCGCGATCCGCATCATCTCTCGTCCCTCCTCGTCGAGCCGGTGGAGCATCGACGTCGCCCCGGGGCGGCGCGCCCGTCCAGCACGCCGCCCCGGCAATGCTGTCACTTCTGGTAGAGGCTGGCGCTCCCGAAGCGCATGATGTGAGCTCGGCCGAGGCCGAGCTTCGCGAAGTCCAGCACGAAGCGCTCCTCCAGCGCCTTGCCGTCCCAGGTGTAGGCCTTGAAGAACTGCTCGTTGTCAGCGCCCTTCTTGTCCCAGCGGGCCAGGAGGGAGCTGGTGAAGTAGAGCCGCTTGCCGTCCCAGCTCTGCGAAACCATGTTGAGCTGCGAGCCGATCCGCCTGGTGTAGATCTCCTTCGGCTTGTGGGGATCGGCCACGTCGTATGCCCGGACCGTGCCGTCCATGAAGGAGTCGACCCACAGGGTGCGATCGTCGGCGCTGAGGGTGATGGCCACCGGCAGAGGAATCTTGGCCGGGTCGCCGATGTCGGCCACGGCCTTGGCCTGCCACTCGCCCTTGTCGTCCTCGTAGACGAGCCAGATCTTCGAGGTCAGCGCGGTGGTAGTGAACGCGTAGTTGTGGCCCGGCTGGGTGGCGAAGCGGATCTCGAGCGGCGAGCCGGGCACGTGCAGCACCTTTTGGGGCTTGCGCGCGTGGAAGTCCCAGACCACCACGGTCTGGCCGAACCGCTTCATGGCCTCCGGGTCCTTGAGCATCTGGCCGAAGTCCATCATGTAGTTGGACCAGCCGGTGAAGGACGAGGTCAGCATGACGTTCCGACGCGGCAGGACGCGGACGTCGTAGCCGTAGCCATCGGCCACCTTCTCGATCCGGGCGCCGTTGGCGGTGGCGGCCGTCGGCATCCAATGGGTCGTCAGGTAGCGGCCGTCGTTGGAGTACTCGACGAGCCCCGTCGGCCCACCGTGGTCGCGACTGTTGGACAGCGCGGCGATCATCATCCGCCCGGGCAACGCGTAGAAGGTGTGCGGTCCCACCACGCCGCCGGAGGCGCGGACGAAGTCGTCGATGGTCTTGTGCAGCCGGGGCCGGGCCGGATCGGTCGCGACGTCGAAGATGAAGACCTTGCTGGTGTCGAGCCCGCCGGCCCAGAAGTAGCGCCGGTCGTCGGTGAACCCGCCGTGATGAGCCTCATGGCGGCCCCCCACGGAGACGGAGTGGATGACCTTCCCGTGCGTCGGCGAGTCGCGGCGGACGTCGACGGTGACGAGCTTGTCGGAGCCGTCCCCCATGCCCTCCACCCCGAGCGTCCACACGTAGACGAACTGCTCCTCGCCGGTGATCTTCTGCACGTAGGGCGACTGACACGGCTCGTCGGCGCCTGCCCCTGCCGGGACCAGCGCCGCCAGGAACGCGGCCAGCATGACCCCTCGGACTGTGGTGCTCCGTTTCATCGCTCTGCCCCTCCTTCGGTGATCGGTCGGTTCGCGTCCTGGCGGGCCGGTGATTGCTCATGACGACGCCCGCGAGTCGATGTGGCCCAGTGCAGCGACGATGCCAGATGTAGTTGGTTCGGGATCACAGGTACTTGGGAGAGGCGAGGGCCCGGCGCCGACGAGGCAATCTACCCGATTCGGCAGTTTCGGCAGTTTACGGGCGCGCCCGAGCGCGATCGAGTACGATACCGCGTGTCCATGACCGCGCTGACCGAGCTGCTCGGCGACAGCCCCGCCATGGCCGCGGTCCGCGAGCAGGTAGCTCGCGTGCTACGCCAGCCCAGCGGTCCCGTGCGACGCCCACCGCCCATCCTGATTCTCGGCGAAACCGGCACCGGCAAGGGACTGCTGGCCGCCGCCATCCATCGCGCCGGGCCCCGGGCGGCCGGACCGATGGTCGACGTCAACTGCGCCGCGATCCCCGAGGCCCTGCTGGAGGCCGAGCTGTTCGGCTTCGAGCGCGGCGCGTTCACCGACGCCCGGCAGGCCAAAGCGGGGCTGTTCCAGGCCGCCGGCGGCGGCATCATCTTCCTGGACGAGGTCGGGCTGCTGCCGCTCGGCCTGCAGTCGAAGCTGCTGCGGGTGATCGAAGAGCGCTCGGTACGTCGGCTGGGAAGCACTCGCAGCGAGCCGCTCGACGTCTGGTTGGTGGCGGCGACGAGTGAGGACCTGGCGG
>JBOHPM010000428.1:0-3333 GCA_050731715.1 Candidatus Rokuibacteriota bacterium | reverse complement strand
CCCGTGGAAGCCGCCGTGGACGAGATCAGGCGAGTGCTGAAGCGGGGCGGCGTCCGTGGTGTGGAGATCGCCAACCAGTACGACATCGTCCCGCTCTGGGACCCGCAGTGGGCGCCCGTCTGGGAGGTCGTCAACGAGGGCCGGCTCCCCCTGCACTTCCACACGGTGGGCGGCCAGCGGGTGGACTTCGACAAGCTCCCGGGGTTGCTCCCCAGGGTGGCCCGCGCCGTCCACCTCACCGCCTTCCAGATGCACATGGCCTCGATCCTGAGCTCGGTGATCTTCGGCGGCGTGCTCGAGCGGTACCCCAATATCAGGGTGGTCATCGGGGAGAGTGGCATCGGCTGGATCCCCTACGTCCTGGACCGCATGGACGCGGAGTGGGAAGACCAGTTCAAGGAGCTCTCGCTGACCATGCCGCCGAGCAGCTACTGGCGCCGGCAGTGCCGGGCCACCTATCAGACCGACCGCATCGGCATCAAGCTGGTCGACGACCTGGGCCACGACACGATCATGTGGGGCTCGGATTTCCCCCACCCGGACGGTGTGTGGCCCGACTCCGCCGAGTACATCCAACGCGAGCTGGGCCACCTGCCCGACGCGGTGCGCCAGAAGATCGTGTGCGAGAATGCGGGTAAGCTGTACGGGTTCATTTCCTGAGCGCCAGGAGGGCGTCATGCCGAAGATCAAGCACATTGCCATCTCGACCCAGGATGTCGACGCGACCGCCAAGTTCTACATCGACGTGTTCGGGATGAAGGAGATCGCCAAGGTCGACAGCCCGGGCGCCACCGGGTACTACCTGAGCGACGGCGACATCAACCTGGCCATCCTCAAGTTCAAGAACGACGCGGTGGCCGGGGCCGAGCGGGGCAAGGGCTTCTCGGGCTACCACCACATCGGCTTCCAGGTCGAGAGCCTGGAGGCGATCGCCGAGCGCCTGGCCGCGGCCGGCTCCAGCCCTCGCGACGACGTCAACCACGCGCTCGGCGTCGGCCACGGCCGCCGCTACGGGGGCAACGTCGAGGTGAAGTACACCGGTCCCGACGGGGTCATGGTCGACGTCTCCGAGACGGGCTGGGTCGGGACCCCCACCTTCAGCCCCAAAGCGGAGCACTGAGCCCGGCGAGGGTGAGCGTTTGGGGGCTTGGGGGCCATGTCGGGGCCCCCATATCCCTAGGAAGGCCAGCGCTCGGCTAGCCAGCCGGGGAACGGCTCTCCGGCCCGGGTGACGGGGAGCTCGGAGTTCTGATCGCCCCGGCCGTCGGGAAACCGCTGCAGCGCGCCGGGCATCTCGTAGTAGATCTCCAGGCGGTTGCCGTCGGGGTCCTGGAAGTAGATGCTGCGCTGGTTGATGTGATCCATCGCCCGCTCGATCGCCACGCCATGCTCCTGCAGGGCGCGATAGGCCTCGACGAGGGCGTCGTAGCTCGCCACCTGGAAGGCGATGTGGGCCACCCCGATGGGACGGCTGGGCCCCCGGCCGGCCGCCGGATCCTCGTGCTGGGCCATGTCGATCGTGTGGAAGTCCTCCCCCAGGGTCATGAAGAGATCCCCGTGGTTGGGATCCTGCTCGGCCACGCGAAACCCGAGGACGTCGCGGTAGAAGGCCTTGGACCGCTCGAGGTCCGCTACCCGAAGCTGCACGTGACCGATCTTCTTGAGCCGGATCGTGGCGCCCATGCCTCGTTCCTCCTCCGGGGCTAACACTACCCCAACCCCCGGCCGAACCCAAGGCCGCCTCGCCTGTGCTAGCATCCCGACGTTCCGAAAAGACCCGCGGGAGGCCACGATGGGCACGTTCCGACTCTACACGGGCGCCGAGGGCCAATCTCACATCGAGCCGATCGACCTGGCTCGAACGCCGGAGTGGACGACGGGGCTGGCGACAACGCAGATCTCCTTCCGCACCTGGCCGGTGGGCCAGTTCCTCGACTGGCATCCGGCGCCGCGACGCCAGTTCGTCATCATCCTCTCGGGTCAGCTCGAGATCGGCCTGGGCGACGGGGGCAAGCAGATCTTCGGCCCCGGCGACGCGCGGCTGGTCGAGGACACGACGGGCAAGGGTCACACCACCCGGGTGCTCGGCAGCCAGCCCTGCGTGACGGCCACCGTGCCGCTGGCCCAGTCATGACCAGGATCCTGTTCGCGCCCAAGCAGCCCGACGCGATCCTGGACATCGCGCGCGCGCTAACCCCGGCCGGCTTCGAGCTGGTCGTGGTCGACCCTGGTACGCCCGAGTTCTACAAGGCCGCGGCCGACGCCGAGTTCTACATGGGCCTGGCCCGCTCGATCGGCAACGAGTTCTTCCGCGCGGCGCCCAAGCTGCGCCTGGTCCAGCTCCTCAGCGCCGGCTACGACCGTGTGGATATCGAAGCGGCGCGCAAGGCCGGCGTGCCCGTGGCCAACAACGGGGGCGCCAACGCCATCGCCGTGTCCGAGCACGCCGTGATGCTCATGCTGGCCGTGCTCAAGCGGCTGGTCCGCTTCCACAACGACATCGTGGCCGGCAAGTGGCGCGTGGGCGATCACGACCAGTCGCGCGTCTTCGAGCTCCCCGGCAAGGTCCTCGGGATCGTGGGGCTGGGCAACATCGGCAAGAAGGTGGCCCGGCGGGCCGCGGCCTTCGATATGAGCCTCCAGTACTACGACATCGCCCGGCTCACCGAGGACCAGGAGGACGCCCTGGGCGTCCGCTTCGTCCTCTTCGCCGAGCTCCTGCGCACCTCCGACGTGGTGACCCTGCACGTTCCGCTCGACGACAGCACCCGGAATTTGATGTCCACGCCGCAGTTCGCGTTGATGAAGCGCAGCGCGATCCTGATCAACACCTGCCGCGGCGGGGTGATCGACGAGACCGCGCTGCACCGGGCCCTGGCCGATGGCCAGATCGCCGGGGCCGGGCTCGACGTGATGGTCGAGGAGCCGCCCAAGGCCAACCACCCGCTGTTCAGCCTGCCCAACGTCACCTTCACGCCGCACTCGGCAGGACCGACCTGGGAGAACTGGACAGCCCGGTTCCGCAACGGCTTCGACAACATCCAGCGGGTCGCCGGCGGCGGGCGCCCCCGCTGGGTGGTTCCCGAGCTGGCGGGAGCCCAACGGGAGGCCGCGCGATGAGTGACCGTGCACTGAGCGGGATGCGGATCCTCGACCTCACCCAGTTCGAGGCGGGCACCACCTGCACCCAGTTCCTGGGCTGGCTGGGGGCCGACGTCCTCAAGATCGAGCCGCCCGGGGGGGAGCAGTCACGCCGCAACCGCCCCGAGGTCCCCGGCCTGGACGCGATGTTCTTCCTGGTCTTCAACGCCAACAAGCGCAGTGTGACCATCG
>JBOHPM010000427.1:0-3335 GCA_050731715.1 Candidatus Rokuibacteriota bacterium | reverse complement strand
GCGCATGGCCGCTCCTCGTACTCGACCTCGACCAGCCGGACCGCGGCGCGGGCGGCGCGCGCGCTGTCCGCGACGACGGCGGCCACGGGCTCGCCCTCGAAGCGCACCACGCCGCGGGCGAGGACGGGCTGGTCCTTGGTGTACGAGCCGAAGAGCCGCGTGCCGATGTCGCCGAGGTCGTCGGTGGTGACGACGGCGAGCACGCCGGGCGCGGCGGCGGCGCGCGCGGTCTTCACGCGCGCGATGCGCGCGTGCGCGTAGGGGCTCCGCACGAGCGCGGCGACGGCGACGTTCGGGATCGTCAGGTCGTCGAGGTACTCGGCGGTTCCGGTGACCTTGGCCACGCCGTCCTTGCGGACGACGGAGACGCCCACCTCGCGCAGCGTCTCGCGCGCGTTGACTCTCATCACGGCTCGTCGCCGGATCGTAACACGCCGCCGCAGGAGTTCCAACCCGCGCCGGGGGAAATTTTTGCGCGCCCTCAGCGGTGCTCCACCGCCACGTTCTCGGGCTCAAAGAAGAGGCGCTCCGCCGTGGGTGGGGTGAACCCGCGTGGCTGTTCCCGAACGACGCCAACCGCCCGGCCGACAAGTGGAAGGCGGGCGACGCCTTCCGGCGCACGCTCAAGCGCGCCGGCCTCCCTCACTTTCGCCTCTACGACCTCCGCCACACCTACGCGAGCCTGCTGCTGGCCGCGGGGGCCCCGATCACCTACGTGAGCGCCCAGCTCGGCCACGCCAACCCGACGACGACGCTCCGCCACTACGCGAACTGGATCCCGAGCCAGGGGCGGCGGTGGGTGGAGGTGCTGGACCGCGCCGACTGGTCCGCCGACCTCGAATTTGGAACCAAAATGTGGAACCAAACGGGTTCGAGCGTCCAGATCGTCGCGCAAGCGATCGAAAAACTTGGTGAGCCGTCAGGGATTCGAACCCTGGACCCCCTGATTAAAAGTCAGGTGCTCTACCAACTGAGCTAACGGCTCTGACCCAAGAATATAGCAAAGCATCGCCCGTCGCCGCAGCAGTCAAGGAGCGCCTTGACAACCAACTGAGGTCGGAGCAGAGTCCCGCCACCGTCCCGATCGTCCATGACAGGAGACGCACTCATGAACCGAAGGTACTTTCTCAAGCTTGGCGCAGTCGCGAGTGGGACCTTCGCCCTCGGTGGCGGCGCCCGTCTCGGCTTGACCACGGCCGCAGCCCAGGGCAGCTCTATTCCGACGGTCGATCGTCTGGTGATGACGACCGTCGTGGACAACATCTACGACGTCTTCGCAAAAGCCGGAAAGCTGGACACGGTCACGGTGGAGCGGACGCCGCTCAGGCCAGGCGCCATTCCGCTCCTGGCGGAACACGGGCTGGCCTATCATCTCGAGTCGCTGCGCGGCGGCGAGCGGCGGGAGATCCTCCTCGACTTCACTCTCACGGAGCTGAACCTCTTCCACAACTACCGCGCGCTCAAGGTGGATCCGCGCCAGGCCGATGCCCTCATCATCAGCCACGGTCATCGTGACCACTACGGCGCGCTGCCTGCCCTCATGCATGCCGAGCAGGGCAAGTTCAAGGCGGGCCTGACCCTGTATGCCGGTGGTGAGGACACGTTCTGCCACCGCGTTGTCGCGACACCGACGGCGACCATTGACCAGGGACGGCTCGATCAGACGGACCTCGAGGCGCGGGGGCTCAAGATCGCCATGGCCAAGCAGCCGACGGTCGTCGCCGGGCACGTAGTGACCACGGGCCAGATCCCCAGACTGACGGACTTCGAGAAGCCGCCTGCGGCGGCCCGCCTCATGGCGGGCCCGATGGACTCCGCGTGCTCACCGACGCACTTCGGCCTCGTGAAGGTCGAGGCCAAGCCCGGGGAGTTGGTCTCCGACAATTTCCAGGGCGAGCACGCCACCGTGGTCAACGTCAAGGACCGGGGACTCGTCGTGATCACCTCCTGCGGCCATGCCGGCGTGATCAATTCCGTCCGCCAGGCGCAAAAGGCGACGGGTGTGCGGAAGGTGCACGCCATCGTGGGTGGCTTCCATCTCGCCCCCGCTCCCGATGAGATCGTGGCCAAGACGGTGGCGGCGTTCAGGGAGATCAACCCCGACTACATCATTCCCATGCACTGCACGGGACTGAACACCATCATCGCGACCCACCGCGAGATGCCCAAGAAGCTGGTGATGCCCTCGACGGGCACTCGGGTGATCTTCGGGGCCTGACCGCAAGGGGCTTGATCGTCGTCACGCTGGCGGGAATGGCCGCCCTCGCCGTTGCGATGGGCATCGGGCGCTTCGCCTTCACACCGATCCTGCCCATGATGCAGGCTGAGCTCGGCGTCTCGGTGGCCGCGGGGGGCTGGCTCGCCTCCGCCAACTACGCCGGGTATCTCCTCGGCGCCGTCTCCACCATGGCGATGAGGATCTCGGCGACCACCGCGATCCGGGCGGGCCTCGCGCTGATCGGCGGCGTGACCGTGGGGATGGCGCTGACGTCATCGTTCGCCGTCTGGATCGGGCTCCGCGCCCTCGCCGGTGTGGCCAGCGCCTGGGTCCTGGTCTTCGCCTCGTCCTGGTGCCTCGAGAAGCTCGCCCCGCTTGGCCGCCCGGTGCTCCCGAGCGCGGTCTTCGCGGGCGTAGGCGTGGGGATCGCGATCGCCGGCGGCGCCTGCGTGCTGCTCATGGAGCAGCAGGCGAGCCCGGCCGCGGCGTGGGGCCTGCTGGGAATCTTCGCGCTCATCGTCACGGCCCTCACCTGGCCGGTCTTCGGCGGGGCCCTCGGCCCGTCCCGTGAACCACGCAGCGCAACGCCCGTTCGGACCTGGAATGCCGACCGCGTGCGCCTCGTGCTCTGCTATGGCACGTTCGGCTTCGGGTACATCATCCCGGCCTCGCCGTGAGCTATCTCGCCCTGGCCGGCGGCGGGTTCTTCCAGGCCCTGCTCGCCGCCTGCGGCCTCCTGCTGGTGAGCGCGGGAACCCTCGCCTGGTCGTCCCGCCGACCCGACGCCACGCCCTAGCGGCTACGCGCGCTCGGCGCGGATCCCGCGGCGCGGGCCAGGAGTCGGACCAATTGGGCGGGCTCCAGCGGCTTGGGGAGGTAGGCGGCGAACCCAGCCGCCAGCGCGCGCTCACGGTCATCGGCGCCCGCGTGGGCCGTAATGGCCACCACGGGTGTCGCCGTGTCGCGCGTCCGCCCCCGGGCCCGAATCTGGCGCAGGAGCGCGTAACCGTCGCTGCCGGGCATGGCGAGGTCGGTCACGACGACGTCGGGCACCATGAGATCGAAGGCTTCCAGTCCCTCCAGCACCGACCGCGCGGTCATGACCGTGGCCCCGGCG
>JBOHPM010000426.1:0-3347 GCA_050731715.1 Candidatus Rokuibacteriota bacterium | reverse complement strand
CCCGACCCCGACCACCGGCTCCTGCGCCGCCCTGGCCGCGGCCGGGCCCACCGCCGCCGGGCGGCCCCCGAAGACCCGCGCCAGCGCTTGTTCGAGCGTGGGCTCCATGGCGATCTGGTTCCCGTGGGCTACGACCACCCGGCGCAGCTCCGGCAGCGCGCCCTGTTCGGAGGCGGCCAGATAGATGGGCTGGACGTAGATCAGCGACTGGTCGATGGGAATCGCCAGCAGGGACCCGCGAATCACGCTGGACCCCCGCTGGCTCCACAGGGTGAGCTGCTGGGAGATGTCAGCGTCCTGATCGATGCGGGCGTCGATCTGACGAGGGCCGTAGACCAGCTTCTGCTTGGGAAAGTTGTAGACGACGAGCCGCCCGTAGTTCGGGGGGTCCGAGCGAGCGGCCAGCCAGGCGATCATGTTGTCGCGGCGGCTCGGGTTGAACAGGGTGAGCAGGACGAACTCTTCCTTCTTCTCGCCCAGCAGGCGGAGGATCGTGTAATAGGGCTCCATCTCCCGCTCCCGCCCCTCCACCGTCCGTCGCGGGATCGTCCACATGTCCTCCTTGTTGTAGAAGACTTGGGGGTCCTCCATGTGGTAGACGGCGTACTTGCGGGCCTGGATGGTGAAGAAATCCTCGGGGTAGCGGATGTGCTGGCGCAGGTCGTCCGGCATCTCGTCGAGGGGACGCAGGAGCCCGGGGAAGGCCCGCCCGTACGCTTGCACGATGGGGTCGGTGGCGTCAGCCAGGTAGAAGGTCACCGTCCCGTGGTAGGCGTCCAACACGGCCTTGACCGAGTTGCGGATGTAGTTGCCGACTCCGCGGACCGGCTCGGAGTACGGATACCGATCCGTGATGGTGTACCCATCGAGGATCCAGACCAGGCGGCCGTCGGCGGCGACCACGAGGTACGGGTCGCGATCGTAGCGGAAGAACGGCGCGATCAGGCGGATCCGCTGGGCCACGGGCCGGTGCATGAGGATGCGGCTGTCCGGGGTGAGGTCGTCGGACAGCAAGATCTTGACTTCACCGAAGCGGGCGGCGAAGAGCAGCTTGCGGAAGAACGAGGAGAGGACGATGCCGCCTCGCCCCTGATAGGTCGTGTACACGTTCTGGTCGCCGGCCGGGTAATCCAGCTCCTGCGAGCGGGTCCGCACCAGGACGTACTCGTTGGCGATCTCGCCGAAGTAGATCTCCGGTCGGGTAATCGCGGGGAACCCCTGACTGCGGGGGGGAATGTCCTTGGCGATGAAGTCGGGCAGGCCTTCGGGGGTCACCCGGTTCACCGGTCCCACCACCGCGCCGAAGCCGTGCGTGAAGGTGAGATGCTCATTGATCCAGCTGCGGCTGGCCTGCAGGTGCTGGTAGCTCAGCTCGCGGGCCGAGAGCATCACCTGCCGGTAGTCCCCGTCGAGGAGGTAGCGGTCGACGTCCACGTCCGTGAACTTGTAGTACGTTCGGATCTCCTGCAGCTGGCCGTACGTCCGGAGCAGCGGGCCGTGGTCCCAGAGCCGGATGTTCTCGATCGTGGACGCGTTGCGCCGCAGCGCTCCGGGATCGAGCGTTTCGTCGGCGGGGAACTCGCGCTCGACGATGCGATCGAGGCCGTAGGCCTGGCGGGTCATGCGGATGTTGTGGACGATATACGGCCGCTCGGCCTCGAGCTCGTTGGGGGCGACGCGAAAGCGCTGCAGCACGCCGGGGTACACGCCGAGCCCGAGCACCCACACGGCGATCAGCGCGGCCAGGGCCACGGCGACCAGGCGCAGACCCGGCCGCGCCAGCTGGGCCAGGCAGGCGGCGGCGGCCACCAGAGCCAGGACCGTCAGGACGCCGAGGGCGGGGAGCGCCGCGTTGACGTCGGTGTAGGTCGCGCCGAACACGACGCCGCGGGGAGAGTAGACGAGCTCGAAGCGGTCCAGCCAGAACCCCACGCCGACCAGCACGAGCAGGAGCGCCCCCAGCACCAGCAGGTGCGCCCGCGCGCCAGCAGCCAGCCGGGGCCCCCGCGCCGTGAGGACGATGCTGCGCTGCAGGACATAGATGGCCACCGTCAAGACCAGCGTGCCCACGACCAGCGTCGTGCTCCAGCTGGCCAGCCGGCGCCAGAACGGAAGCGTAAAGACGAAGAAAGACACCTCGCGGTTGAACAGGGGATCGGCGGTACCGAAGGGCACCGCGTTGAGATAACCGAGCAGCGTCTCCCACTGCGCGCTGGCCCGCAGCCCGGACATGAAGGAGATCAGGGCCAACACCACGGGCAGGAAGCGTCGGATGAGCGGCTCGATGACCACCCGGCCGGGCAGCCCGAGCTGGTCCTCCAGCTCCCACAGGACATCGGGCCGCGCCGTCCGCGCGGCGAAGGTGAGGTTGGCGTAGAGGAAGATCAGGACGGCGACGGCCACCGCCGTGAAGAGCCCACCGCGGTACGACAGCATGGCGAGGAACACCTGGCTGTAGCCGACCTCCTGGAACCACAGCCAGTCGCTGTAGAGCGGGACCAGCTGCCCGAGGAAGGCAAAGGCCACCAGCAGCAGGCCGAAGATGAGAGTCGCGCGCGAGCGGCCCATCGGCGAGGGTTCGGCTCAGGTCCCCTGGCGCCAGGAGGCCAGGTACGATTCCTGCTGGGAGGTGAGCTCGTCGATCTCCACCCCCAGGGACGCCAGCTTCAGCCGGGCGATCTCCCGGTCGATGTCCCGGGGCACTCCCCACACCCGGCGCTCCAGCGCGCGCCCGCGCTTGACGATGTACTCGGCGGCCAACGCCTGGTTGGCGAAGCTCATGTCCATGACCGCGGCGGGGTGACCTTCGGCGGCGGCCAGATTGATGAGTCTCCCGTCACCAAGCACATAGAGGCGGCGGCCGCCGGCCAGCCCATACTCCTCTACGAACGGTCGAACCGTGCGCCGCGTCTGGGCCAGGCCGCTCAGGGCTTCCAGGTCGAGCTCGACGTTGAAGTGCCCGGAGTTGGCCAGGATCGCGCCGTCCTTCATGCAGACGAAGTGCTCCTTGCCGATGACCGATGTGTTGCCCGTCACGGTGATGAAGACGTCCCCCAGCTCGGCCGCCCGGCGCATGGGCAGCACGGGAAAGCCGTCCATCACCGCCTCCAGCGCGCGCAGGGGCTCGACCTCGGTCACCAGGACGTGAGCCCCCATCCCCTTGGCCCGGGACGCCACCCCCCGGCCGCACATGCCATAGCCCGCCACCACCACGGTCCGACCGGCCAGCAGGATGTTGGTCGCCCGGAGCAAGCCGTCGATCGTGGACTGGCCGGTGCCGTAGCGGTTGTCGAAGAGGTGCTTGGTGTCGGCGTCATTCACGGCGATCACGGGAAAGGCCAGTACAC
>JBOHPM010000425.1:0-3349 GCA_050731715.1 Candidatus Rokuibacteriota bacterium | reverse complement strand
AGAGTCACGCGCGGAGCGCGTTCCTTCGTGCCGGGTATCGCGCGCTGCTCGCGGTGCCGCTCGTGCGTGAAGACCACCTCATCGGCGCGCTCACCGTCGTCCGGAAGACGGCGGGCGAATTCTCCCGAGACGTCGTCGATCTCCTGCGCACGTTCGCCACCCAGTCGGCGCTGGCCATTCAGAATGCCCGCCTGTTCCGGGATCTCGGCGTCGCCCAGCGCGAGGCCGAGACGGCCAACGAGGCCAAGAGCGCGTTCCTGGCCACCATGAGCCACGAGATCCGGACCCCCATGAACGCGGTGATCGGCATGAGCGGCCTCCTGCTCAACACCGCCCTGACCGAGGAGCAGCGCGAGTACGCGGAGATCGTCCGCTCGAGCGGCGACGCCCTGCTCACCGTCATCAACGATGTCCTGGACTTCAGCAAGATCGAGGCGGGCCGGATGGACCTCGAGGCCCAGCCCTTCGACCTCCGCGAGGGCGTCGAGGCCGCGTTGGATCTGGTATCGGCCCGGGCCGCCGAGAAGGGGCTCGATCTCGCCTATCTGATCGCCGACGATGCACCGCCGGCGATCGTGGGCGACGTGGCCCGGTTGCGCCAGGTCTTGCTGAACCTCCTGAGCAACGCGGTCAAGTTCACCGAGGCCGGCGAGGTGGTCCTGTCGGTGACGGCAAAACGCCTCGACGATCCGGACCCCCTCTACGAGCTGGCTTTCTCAGTGCGCGACACCGGTATCGGCATCCCGCCGGACCGGATCAATCGCCTGTTCGAGTCGTTCAGCCAGGTGGACGCCTCCACGGCGCGGAAGTACGGCGGGACCGGCCTGGGGCTCGCCATCAGCAAGCGCCTGACCGAGTTGATGGGCGGCACGATGAGCGTGGAGAGCCGCCCGGGTCACGGCTCGGAGTTCCGGTTCACGATTCGTGCGCCCTCGGCCGAGGACGCGGTACCGGCGCGCCCGGAGCTGCGGGGTACCCAGCCCACGCTCGACGGCAAGACCGTGCTGGTGGTAGACGACAACGAGACCAACCGGCGGATCCTGGCCGCGTACCTGGACAGCTGGGGAATGGCGGTGCGGATGACTGGCTTGCCGCGCGAGGCCCTGGCCTGGATCGAGGCCGGCGAGCCCTTCGACGCGGCCGTCCTCGACATGCACATGCCCGAGCTGGACGGCGTCGCCCTGGCCCGCGCCATCCGCGAGCACCGGCCGGCGGCGGCCCTGCCCCTGCTGCTGTTCACCTCGCTGGGCCGGCGCGAGGCTGGCGCCGAGAGCGTGGGGTTCTCGGCGCATCTCACCAAGCCCATCAAGCCGTCGCAGCTCTTCGATGCGCTGGCCGGGGCCCTCGTCGGCCAGCCGACTCGCGTGGAGAAGCGGGCGCCGACCCGGGTGGAGCTCGATCCCGAGATGGCGCAGCGTCATCCCCTGCGGATCCTCCTCGCCGAGGACAACGTCGTGAACCAGAAGCTGGCCCTCCGCCTGCTCGAGCAGATGGGCTACCGCGCCGACGTGGCCGCCAACGGGCTGGAAGCCGTCGCGGCCATCGAGCGGCAGCCGTACGATCTCGTGTTCATGGACGTCCAGATGCCGGAGATGGACGGGTTCGAGGCCTCCCGGGAGATCACCCGGCGCTGGTCCACTGACCGGCGCCCACGAATCGTCGCCATGACGGCCAACGCCATGCAGGGCGACCGCGAGCTGTGCCTGGCGGCGGGGATGGACGACTACATGAGCAAGCCCCTCCGCGTGGAGGAGTTGATGGCCGCGCTCGAGCGCAGCGCGTCGCGCGCGCCGGACCCGATCCGCGCCGGCGGCGCCCCGGGGGCGAGCGCCGGCTCGAGCAGGCCGGGAGCGGACGGGGCGCCCACGCCGGCGCTGGACCCGGCGGCCCTCGAGCGGCTCCGCGCGACGATGGGTGCGACCTTCGTCGACGAGCTGCTGTTGACCTTCGTGGAGGACTCCCGGGAGCTGGTCGGCACGATGCGCCGCGCGCTCGGCGCCATGGATGCCGACGCGTTTCGCCGGGCCGCCCACTCGCTCAAGTCCAACGCGGCCAGCTTCGGCGCGATGACCCTGTCCGATCTGGCCCGGGATCTCGAAGCGCAGGCGAGGTCCGGCAGCCTGGACGGCGCGGGCCCCCGGGTGGAGCGCCTGGCCGACGAGTGTGAGCGGGTCGTGCGGGCGCTCCGAGAGGTCGAGCGTGAGCCCCGTGCGTGACGCCGAGAAGGGTGATCTCCTGGTGGTCGACGACAACCGGGTGAACCGGCTGCTCGTGGCCCGGACCCTGGAGCAGCTCGGGCACCGCGTGGCGTTCGCCGAGAACGGACGCCAGGCTCTGGAGGCGCTCCGTACCCGCCCCGCCGACCTCGTGCTGCTCGACGTCGAGATGCCCGAGCTGAACGGCTACGAGACGCTGGAGGCGCTGCGGGCGGATCCCAAGCTGCGCGACGTTCCCGTCGTCATGATGTCGTCGATCGACGAGGTCGACAGCGTCGCCCGATGCATCGAGATGGGCGCCGAGGATTACCTGTTCAAGCCGGTCAACGCCGTGCTGCTCCGGGCCCGGGTCGCGGCCAGCCTGGAGAAGAAGCGCCTGCGCGATCAGCAGCGCGAGCTGTTCCGCAAGTTCGCCACGGCCGAGGTGGCCGAGGAGCTGCTGGCCACGGGCTTCGCCTTGGGCGGCAAGCACGTGGACGCCAGCGTGATGTTCTCGGACATCCGGTTCTTCACGAGCCTGGCCGAGTCCCTGCCCCCGGCGGAGACGATCGAGCTGCTCAACAGTTACTACACGCTCATGTTCGACGCCATCGGCAGCCAGGGCGGCATCGTCAACCAGATGCTGGGCGACGGCCTGATGGCGCTGTTCGGGGCGCCCCTGCCCCACGCCGACCACGCCGAGCGGGCGGTCCAGGCGGGCCTGGAGATGCTGGAGCTGGTGGCGGGCTTCGACCGCGAGCAGGCGGCCCGGGGCAAGCCCGAGATCCGGATCGGCATCGGCATCGCCTCCGGGCAGGTCATCGCCGGGTACACCGGCACCGAGCGACGGGTGACCTACACCTGCGTCGGGGACACCGTCAACCTCGCCGCTCACCTCGAAGCCCACACCAAGATCCTCGGGCAGCCGATCCTGATCGACGAGCAGACCCGCGCCGGGTTAGGCAGCGCCGTCCGCGTGCAGGACCACGGCCCGGTTCAGTTCAAGAGCCGGGCTCAGCCCGTGCGCGTGTACTCCGTCGTTCCCGAGGGCTGAGAGATAGGCAGGGCGGTGCGCGAGTCCGCCCGCTCGGTCGGTGGGCTCCTCGCCCTCAACCGGACGCTCGTGGTCCAGATTCGCTTCAACCGGCGCGCAA
>JBOHPM010000424.1:0-3367 GCA_050731715.1 Candidatus Rokuibacteriota bacterium | reverse complement strand
GCCAAGACCTTTGGCCAGGCCGAGACCGCCTGGACGCTGGAGGACGAGCTGCAGTACCTGACCCGGCTGCGCCAGGTGACGGCCGCCGAGATCCAGGCGGTTGCCCGCCGATATTTCGGTGACAACACCTACGCGCGTGTCCGCTTCGTACCCGGGGCCCGATGAGGCCCCGCCCCGTCGTCGCGCTTGGTCTGCTCCTGGGAGTGCTGGTGCTGCCGGTCGCCGCCGATGCCGCGGAGGCCGCCGCCGCGCGCCGCGAGCAGCTCGACAACGGGTTCACCGTGCTCGTGCGGGAGAATCCGCTGGCGCCGGTGGTCGCCGTGTCCCTCATGGTGCGGATGGGGACCCGCTGGGAGGCCGAGGAGCGCGCCGGGATCTCGAACTTCCTCCACGCCGTGATGGTGAAGGGGACGGCCCGTCGCGGCGGGGCCGAGCTGGCCGAGGCCATTGCCGCCCTGGGCGGCAAGATCAGCGCGGCCGGCGACGTCGATTACTCGGGGATCAGCGGCACCGGCCTGGCCCGCTTCTGGCGCGACCTCCTCGCGCTCATCGCGGAGCTGGCCCTGGAGCCACGGCTGCCGTCGGACGAGGTCGGGTCGGAGCGCGACTGGCTGCTCTCGCGAGTCCAGCGGCAGCGTGACAGCCCGTCGTCACGCGCCTTCGACGTCTTCTACGCCACGGTGTACGGGCGCCACCCCTACGGGCTTCCCGTGCTCGGCACGCCGGAGTCGCTGGCCCGCATCGACCACGCCGCGATCGTCGCTCATTACCGGGCCTTCTACCGGCCCGAGCGGATGGTGCTCACGGTGAGCGGCCAGGTCAAGGCCGCTGAGGTGCTGGCCGAAGCGCGCCGGCTCTTCGGAGGGCTGCCGCGAGGCGGCGCCCTCACCGAGCCCAGCCACGCCCGGCCGGTGCCGGCGGCGCGCCGCATCGTCGTCGAGCAGCCCGCCCAGCAGGCCCAGATCCTCGCCGGGGGGCTGGCCCCCTCGCTCGATCATCCCGATCACGCCGCCGTGAAAGTTCTGGCCACGCTGCTGGGCGGCGGCATGGCCGGCCGGCTGTTCGCCGAGCTGCGCGACCGTCAGGCCCTGGCCTACACGGCCAACGCATACTACGAGGCCGTGCGCGAGCCTGGCGTCCTCGTGCTCTACCTCGGCACCGCGCCCGGGAACGCCGAGCGGGCCGAGGCGGCGCTGCTGCGCGAGGTCGAGCGCGTGCGGACCGAGGCGGTGAGCGCCGACGAGCTGGCGCGGGCCAAGGGCTACCTCCTCGGCAACTACGCCATGGACCGTCGGACCAACGCCCGGCAGGCCTGGTACATGTCCTTCTACGAAGTGCAGGGTGTGGGTCAGCAGTTTCCCGAGCGCTACCGCCGCGCGGTGGAGGCCGTGACCAGCGCGGATGTCCTGCGCGTGGCCCGCGCGTGTCTCGACCCGCTCGCGCTCATCATCCTGCGCCCGCCGGCGACGACGCGCTGAGGGGCAGGGTGCATCCGGCGCTCCGCGACACGCGTCGCCGCTGGACAGGTGTGATCGCCTCCGCCATCGTCGGGCTCTCCCTCATCGGCTGCGCGGCTATGGACATTGGGGGGGGCGCGACGCCCCCCCCAATTCCCCCCCGGTTCGCGCGTGGTGAGACGCCCGTTGACGTCCGCCCAATTCCCCCCCGGTTCGCGCGTGGTGAGACGCCCGTTGACGTCCCCCCAATTCCTCGGTTCGCGCGTGGTGAGGCTCTCGTGGCCCAGGCGCCGGGCGCCGACGCGCCCAGCAGCGACGCGCCCCGCAGCGATCCGCCGGACACCGACGCGCAGGAAGCCGACGAGCCCGAGGCCTACGATCCCTGGGAGTCCTTCAACGACACGATGTTCGAGTTCAATCTGCGCCTCGATCGCTACGTGCTCAAGCCCGTCGCCTTCGTGTACAAGCACATCATGCCGGAGCCGTTTCAGATCCTCATCGCCAACGGCTTCGACAACATCCGGTTCGTCCCGCGCTTCGTCAACAACCTGTTGCAGGGCAAGCCCGGCGGGGCCGGGCGCGAGCTCGCGCGGTTCTTGATCAACAGCACCGCCGGTATCGGTGGGCTGTTCGACCCGGCCAAGGACTACTGGGGGATCCGGCCCAGCCGGGAAGACTTCGGCCAGACGCTCGGCGTGTGGGGCACCGGCCCCGGGCCCTACCTGGTCCTGCCCCTGCTGGAGCCGATGACCATCCGCGACGGCATCGGCCGCGGCGTCGACTACCTGCTCGATCCGCTCGGCTATTTCATCCCGTTCTTCTGGGCGGGGGTCGGCATGAGGGCCGGTGACCTCATCAATGAGCGCGCGTTGAACTACGAGCTGTTTCAGGGCGTGGAGGAGACGACGCTGGACCTCTACAGCTCGGTCCGGCACTTCTACCTGCTGCGGCGGGAGCGCTTGATCACGGAGTGAGCGCTCCGCCGGCCTCAGGTGGCCTTGAAGTACTTCGCCTGGGGGTGGTGGAAGACGAGCGCGGAGACCGACGCCTCCGGGTCCATCATGAAGCCCTCGGTCAGCGCCACCCCGATCTGCTCGGGCCCGAGCAGGCGCCACAGGGCCGCCTGGTCGGCCAGGTTGGGGCAGGCGGGATAGCCGAACGACACGCGCACGCCGCGGTAGTGGCCCTTGAGCTTGTCGGCGACGGCCAGGTCGGCCGGATCGGGAAAGCCCCACAGCGTGCGCAGCCGGGCGTGGAGCATCTCGGCGAACGCTTCCGCGCACTCGATGGCCAGGGCCTGCAGGGCGTGCGACTTGAGGTACTCCCCGCGCGTCTTGAGCGCCTCGGCGTGCTCGCGGACCCCGGCGCCGCAGGTGACGACGAAGGCGGCCAGGTAGTCGTCGCGGTCGTCGCGCAGATAGTCGGCCAGGCAGAGGCGCTCACCGCCGGGCTGGCGGGGGAAGGCGAAGCGGACCAGCTCGCGGCCGTCCGGATCGAGGACGAGGACGGCGTCGCCCGCGGCCCGGGCCCGGAACCACTGGTAAACACCACGGGCGACGACGAGCCGGTCGCGGACGACCTCCTGCTTGAGCGCTTCCACGACGTCGTGAATCTCGCGGGCCTTGGGATCCCCGGCCTCCAGCAGCCGTGATACCAGGCCCCGCAACCCGAGATGCTTGCCGTAGAGCATCTGGAGGTTCAGGTACGGGTACACGTGGGTGAGCGGTACGTCGCGCAGCACGTGGGGCTCGAGATCGGGCGGCGCCGGAGGCGCCACCCGGTCGACGGCCGAGCGCGCGGACGCCGCCGCCGGCGCCACCGCTGCCGTCTCGCCGGGCCCGTCGCCCCCCAGCGCGGCATGCTCGCGCCGGATCCGCGCGATCAGGGCCTCCCGCGTGGGCGCCGTGAAG
>JBOHPM010000423.1:0-3373 GCA_050731715.1 Candidatus Rokuibacteriota bacterium | reverse complement strand
CCTTCGGCAGAGCGCGTCTCGATGCGGATCGTCCGTCCCTCGATCCACCCGAGCTCGGCGAGTCCGGACCGGAATGCCGGTAGCCATTGCTCCGGTTCGGAGCTGGCCAGGAAGCCGATGACCGGCGCGTTCCGGGCTTCCTGCGCGGTGACGGCCATCGGCCACGCCGAGAGCAGCACGATCGAAACGATGAGCGAACTCGCCCGAATCATCGGCGGCCCCCCATCTACCGGATATCGTCGCCTCGACGATATTCGCGCGTGAGCTGATCCAGCCGCGCCAGCAGCTCGGCGCTCAGCGTCGTGTCCACCGCGGGCAGCACGTCGTCGAGCTGCTCGGGCCGGCTGGCGCCCACGATCGGTGCGGTGATGACGGGATTGGCCAGCACCCAGGCGATGGCGAGCCGGGTCAGCGACAGGCCGGCGTCTTTGGCGAGCGGCCGGAGCGCCTCCACGGTGGCAAACTCGGGCTCGTGCCAGTATCGGTCCCGGTAGCGCGGACCGGCCTTGTCCGAGGCGAACCGCGAGCCCGCCGCCGGGCCAGTGTCCTGACTGTGCTTACCGGTGAGGAAGCCGCCAGCCAGCGGGTTGTACGGGATCACGCCGAGCCCTTCCTCCGCGCACAGCGGCAGCAGCTCGCGCTCGATCTGTCGGAAGAGCAAGTTATACCGGGGCTGCACGCAGGCGAAGCGGGCCAGACGTAGGAAATCGCTGCGCCCGAGTGCCCGGGCCACCTGCCAGGCGAAGAAGTTCGAGCACCCGACGTAGCGCGCCTTGCCGGCCCGCACGATGTCGTCGAGTGCACGCAGGCTCTCGTCGATCGGTGTGTCGTCGGGGTGATGGAGCTGATAGAGATCGACGTAGTCGGTGCCGAGCCGCCGCAGTGAGGCGTCGATGGCGTCGAGCAGGTGCTTGCGCGAGTTGCCGCGGTCCCAGGGGCGCGCGCTCATGGCCCCGAAGCCTTTGGTGGCCAGGATGACGTCCGGCCGGCGTCCGCGAAGCCAGCGGCCGATGATCTCCTCGGTGCGTCCGACGGTGTCGAGCCCGCCGCCGAGCGGATAGACGTCCGACGTGTCGAGGAACGTGATCCCGCCGGCCAGGGCCCGGTCGAGGATCTTGGACGACGTGGCCTCGTCGCACTGCAGGCCGAAGGTCATGGTGCCCAGACACAGCCGGGAGACGGTGAGGCCGGTGCGACCGAGCTTGACGTGGCGCATGGGGGCGAGACTTATCACGGGTGAGCGGTCTGGTCCAGCCTGATAGAATCGCTGGCCGATGACTGATCTGCCCCTGACCGGCGTCATGGTCCTCGACCTCACGCGCGTGCTCGCAGGCCCCTACTGCACACGGCTGCTCGCCGATCTGGGGGCGCGCGTCATCAAGATCGAGCGGCCGGGCGAGGGCGACGACCAGCGGCGCAACTATCTGCAGATCGAGCCGGGCCGGCACGACCAGAGCACGTACTTCACCCGGGTGAACGCCGGCAAGGAGAGCGTGGCCGTCGACATGTCGCGCCCCGACGGCCAGGCTGTCGTTCACGATCTGGCGCGCGTGGCCGACGTGATGGTGGAGAACTTCATGCCCGGCGTGGTGGCCAAGCTCGGCTGCGACGACAAGGCCATGCGGGCCGTCAAGCGTGACTTGATCTACTGCTCGATCTCCGGCTTCGGGCAGACGGGTCCCTGGCGCGCGCGTCCGGCCTTCGCCCACATCGTCAACGCCATCTCCGGTCTCATGCACCTGGAGCAGGGCGACGAGGCGTCGCCGCGATCGTCCAACCTCCAGGCCGCCGACGTGCTGGCCGGCACCCACGCCGCGGGGCTGATCATGGGGGCGCTCTTCCGCAAGGCTCGCACGGGCCAGGGCGCACACCTGGACGTGTCCATGCTCGAGGCGCTGGTGGCCGCCGACAGCACGACGTACGCGGCGGTGCTCAACGGGGGCGGAGAGTACGGCAGTCCCCGTCCAGGGATGGTCGTGGCCCGGGCCGGCGAGCGCCACATGGCCCTGCAGTTCGCGGGCGCCGAGCATCTCTGGCCCCGGCTCCTGGCGCTGATGGGCCGCCCCGAGCTCGAGCACGATCCCCGCTTCGACAGTCTGGACAAGCGCCGGGTGAACTGGCGAGAGCTGCGGACGATCATCGAGGCCTGGCTGGCGACCTTCGCGACCAGCGATGAAGCACTCCGCGTCCTCGCTGAAGCGCGCATCCCCTGCGCGCCTGTGCTGCGGCCGGCCGAAGTCGTGGCCTCCCCGCACCTCGCCGAGCGACAGTTCTTCCCCGCCGTGCCCCATCCCGCACGCGGATCCGTGCGGGTGACGGCCAGCCCGTACCACCTGGACGGCCAGCCCGTGCATCCACGCGCCGGCGCGCCGTATCGGGTGGGCGAGCACACGCGCAGCGTGCTCGGCGGTCTCCTCGGGTACTCCGCCGAGCGCATCGAGACGCTGCGGTCCTCCGGAGTCATCGACGTTTATCCATGATGGGGGGCTCCGGGCGCCCCCATACCCCCCGACGGCCCCCCCGACCCTCGGGACGCCCCCGGCGTAGCCGTGGCGCCCCTCGACGACGGGATTCGTATTAGACCTCCGGCGGGCGGCGCCGCCTACCGCGAAGGCGTCTTCTTCCTCGTCATCGTCGTCGTCGCCTGGGGCCTGACGTGGCCGGTGAACAAGCTGCTCCTGGAATCGTTGTCGCCCCTCTGGATGATGGCGCTGCGCTCGGCCATCGCGACGGTCGCGCTGTTCGCCGTCTCGATCGCGCTCGGCCGGCTCGCCCGGCCGCCCCGAGCCGATCTCCCGGTGCTGCTGAGCATCACCCTGCTGCACATGGTGGGCTTCACGCTCCTCTCCGCGTGGGGGTTACGCCTCGTCCCGGCCGGGCGCTCGGTGGTACTCGCCTACACGGCACCGCTCTGGGTGATTCTCGGCGCCGTCCTTTTCCTGGGCGAACGGCTCACGTGGAGACGCATGACCGGGGTAGCCATCGGCATGCTCGGGCTGCTCGTCCTGTTCAATCCGGCGCAGTTCGACTGGACCGACCACGACGTGATCCTCGGCAACGGCGCCATCGTCTTGGCGGCCGTGTTGTGGGCGGCCAGCATCCTGCACATTCGCGGTCACCGCTGGCAGTCGAACCCGTTCGATCTGATCCCCTGGGAGTTGCTGCTGGCGTCCGTCATCCTGATCCCGGCGGCCGTCGCGTCCGGTGCTCCGGGGGCGGAGTGGAACGGTCGGCTCGCCGCGTTACTGTTCTACGCGAGCATCCCGGGCACCGCCCTGGCTTACTGGGCGGCCGCGGTGGCCAGCCGCAACCTGCCGGCCGTCACGACCGCGCTTGGCTTACTCACTACGCCTCTGGTTGGCGTCGCCGCCGC
>JBOHPM010000422.1:0-3395 GCA_050731715.1 Candidatus Rokuibacteriota bacterium | reverse complement strand
AGGTCGGGGAGAGTCAGGACAAGAGAGCGATCCCTCTCGCGGAAGGCGAAGGGGAGCAGAGCGAGCACGAGCTGGCCCGGGTCATCCGCTACGCCAACCGCGTCCCGCTCCTCTATCAGCAGTCGGCCTGCGCGATCTACAAGGCCGTGCTCGACACCACCTGGCGCAATTACGGCGTGCCCCAGTCCCGTGGCGCGCTCCCGGCCGGCCCGATGGTGATCTTCGTCCACATGGCGTCGGTGTGGGTGCCCTTCACCAGCGAATCCAAGGAAGCGATCGCCGATTACGACGAGATCCGCAAGGAGATTACCCTGGCCCTGCGCGAATGCGGCCGCCGGCTGGGCGCTTTCCTCCGGCGCCGCGAGCGGGCCCAGGGCGAGTTCCGGCGGCGCAACATCTTCGAGCTCTACATCGAGGAGGTCGTCGAGTCGTGTAATCGGCTCAAGGGTGGACGCCTGCCCGTGGCCAAGCTGAGAGAGCAGCTCCAGAAGATGGCCCTGCGGCGGACCGGGGGCGAGAAGACCGACGAACTCCTGGGCAAGAACGGCAGCGGTCCGGAAGGGCTGCCCCACTCGATCATCGTCACGCCGGACGGCATCGAGGGCGAGGTTCCGGTGGGGATGTCGTCGAACGGCACGCAATCAGGCGAGCCGACCGGCGAGCAGACGCCGTCAGCGAAACCGAAGGCTCGGCGCGCCGAGAAGGCCGGCAAGCCGGCCGGCCGACGTCCGGCACGCGCCGCGCGCAGGAAGGGCTAGGCCGTCGCATGGCTCAGAAGGTTCGCAAGCTGACCGCGGTCGAGAAGAAGCTCATCGGCGTGGCCGACGTGGTGATCAACGCGGCGGAACGACGCAAGGACCCCACCCTGGCCATCCCGGTCCGCGCGCTGTCCAACGTGACCTTCAACGAGCGCAGGGGCCTGATCGAGCTGGGCAAGCGGAAGCAGGCCCGGTCATTCTTCAACGTTGGCATGGCCAAGAAGTTCATGCAGACGGTCCTGGTGGCCGACGCCCTCTGCGAGCTGCAGCGGGCCAACCTCACGACGTCGCTCCGGGAGATCTACTACCGGACGAAGCACACGATCAAGAACTCGCACGAGAACACCCTCGACACCCAGGACGAGTCCGATCCGCTCATCGAGGATCTGGAGGTGACGCTGGCCACCCTTCGGGAGGAGCTGCACGTGCGGGCCGAGAATGCCGGCTCCGTCGTGGGGCCCCTGGCACTGGTGGACGACGGCGACCGGGTGGACTGCGCCCGGCTGGGGAAGGGCGGCTACTCCGTGCCCTCCATCGTCGAGGACGAATATCTGCAGATCCGGCAGTGCAGCGCCGATTTCCTCCTCCTGGTCGAGAAGGGGACGCAGTGGAACCGGCTGTCCGAGGACAAGTTCTGGCGCCGCTACAACTGTGTGCTGCTGACGGGCAATGGCCAGCCGCCCCGCGGCGTCCGCCGGCTGGCCCGGCGACTCCACGAGGAGAAGGGCCTGCCCGTCTACGTCCTCGTGGACAACGACCCCTGGGGCTACTACATCTACTCGGTCATCAAGCAGGGCTCGATCAATCTCGCCTTCGAGAGCCAGCGCATGGCCATTCCCCGGGCCAAGTTCATCGGGCTGTCCAGCGGCGATGCCGAGAAGTACGAGCTGCCGCGCAACGTGGGCATCAAGCTGAACGACAAGGACGTCGCCCGGGCCCGCGAGCTCCTGGGCTACACGTGGTTCCAGAAGAAGCCGTGGCAGGCAGAGATCAAGCGCATGCTGTCGAGCGGGCTCAAGTACGAGCTGGACGCCCTCGCCAACAAGGACTTCCAGTACCTCACCAAGAAGTATCTTCCCCGCAAGCTCAAGGAGAAGGACTGGCTGGACTGAGCCAGTCCCAGAGCCGGGCCGCGAGCGCGACACACAGCTCCACGTCCTCGGGCAGCAGATACCGCTCACCGGCCAGCGCGACGCCGGCCGCGCGCACGCGCGCGAGGTACGCGTCGCGCGAGGAGTAACGCTCCTCCACCGAGGGTCGCGGGTCGCCAGCCGTCTCCCGCTCGCGCCGGGTCCACGCGAACGGGATCGTCGCCCCAGCGAAAACCAGCAACTGCTCGGAGCCACCGATGTCGGGATGGCGGGGGTTCCACCCCGTGTGGGTGGCCAGCGGTATCACGATCTGGGGCAGGCGGACGCCGCCGGTCTCGTTGCCGTCCCCGTCCACGGCCGACACGAGCGATCCCCACGGCGGTCCCGGCCGGGGCGGCAGCGTCGCGAAGTCGAGCCGGAGCGGGCGGGCGTGGTGCCGGGGAAAGCGGGCCGCGGGGATCGTCGCGAACAGGGGGCCCAGCGCTTCCCGCGTGACGGCCGTGGAGTCGGCCACCCGCGGGTGCAGGCTCGGCGGAGGCTCCACGCCCTCGCGGACCCAGCGGTCGAGATTCACGAAGCAGGCCCGCAGGAGCGGCGCGTAGTCGACGACGGAGCGCAGGTGCTGGGCGCGCTCGGGGGGCGCGCCCGGATCGGTCGCCGGCGGCTGCGTGTCGCTCGGCGGCCAAACGCCGAGGCCGTGCTCGGTGCCCGCGAAGTGGTACACGCGCACGTGGGGCCCCGGGGCCTGGTCGCCCTTGCCGTCCACGTCGGTGTGGATCAGCGAGGCGTCGCCGCGGTGGTACTCGGCCGACGTGTTCGTGTACATGACTTTGAGCCGGCTCCCGCGCGCGTCCAGACGGGCGTGCAGCGCGCCGGTCCGCCCGGTCAGCGGATCACTCTGCGGCCGGTCGGTGAAGGGGAAGAGGTGGGCCATGGCGTTGGGGCGGTCCTTGGAGTTCTGGCCGAAGCGCTGGTTGAACTCGCCGCGCATGCCGCCGGCGACGTTGGCCAGGATGCCGTCGAGCGCCTCGCGGCCGTGCTCGTCGACGTTCAGGCCGTCGTGGACCAGGGTGCGCAGCAGCCGGCCCGTTTGCGAGCGGCCGTACGCGTAGGCCCAGCGGATGACGCCGGCCGCTGGGTTCCCCGTGACCTCGTCGCCGTGCTTGAGCCAGGCCGCGCACTCGCGCAGCGCCACCAGGCCGAGTCCCACGACGGGCGCCCCCACCGCGGTGTAGGCCACCTGGTAGATCCGCCCGGCCTCGAAGCCGCCCTCGAGCCAGACGTGGGTGGGGTCGGCAACCACGCGGCCACCCTCGGCGCGGGCGAACCGCCAGCGGGCGCGGGGGATCGTCTCGGCCTCACCATCCCGCTGATCGCGCACCGTCACCACCGCATCGGCTTGCTCGAGGTCGGCCGCCTCGTAGGGGACGTGACCCCGGTCGGAGAGCAGGAAGTGCGGGACGCGCGTGGGCGCCTGCAGCTGCACGAGCAGGCGACCCCGTAGCCGCTCGCCATCGGCGCCCCGCGCCTCCGGCGCCTCGAGGCG
>JBOHPM010000421.1:0-3408 GCA_050731715.1 Candidatus Rokuibacteriota bacterium | reverse complement strand
GGCGAGGACGTGCACGGGGGTCGTGCGGGGGCCCTCGCGGCCGGGGTCGAGCGGCTGGTGGAAGACGACGCCGCTCCAGGCGTCGAAGGGCTGGCCGTCGGGGGAGGCGCCGAGGATGCCCTCGAAGCGGTCGTTGAGCCAGGGGATGAGCGAGGGGGCGCTGCGGAAGTTGGCCGAGAGGCGGACGGGCAGGTGGGCGCCGCGCATGACGACCTGGCGTACGCGGTCGTACATGGCGACGTCGGCGCGGCGGAAGCGATAGATGGATTGTTTGGGATCGCCGACCAGGGTGAGGGCGCCGTCGCGCAGCGCGACCTCGTCCCAGCGGGCGGCGGCGGCGTCGCGCTCGCAGAGGAAGAGGACGACCTCGGCCTGCAGCGGGTCGGTGTCCTGGAACTCGTCGACAAAGATATGGTCGAACAGGTTCTGAAGCTCGCGGCGGACGTCGCGGTGTCGGGCCAGGAGGTCGCGGAGCTTGATGAGCAGGTCGAGCTGGTCCAGCACCTGGCGCCGGGCTTTGACCTTCTCGTAAAGCGCGACGACGACGGGGTGCAGGCGCGCCAGCCGCGTGGCCATCCAGCGGTCGAGCGGTCCGCGCAGGGCGGGCAGGATGGTCCCGTCGATCAGCTTCCAGGCTTTCCACGCCACCTCGTCGCCGCCGAACCCCTGACTTTTCTTGCGATTCTTGGGCAAGGCAGCCATCGCCCGGCGCACGTCCCGGAACAGGATGATTGGATCCTCGACCCGACTGAGGGCAGTCAGCCGCGCCGCGGTGTTTGAATCCAGCGCGCGCCATGGGATGGACCCTGGACCGCCGCCGCCACTTCGGTGAAGGCCCGGGCGGCCGCCTGGAAGGCGACGGCATCGAACGCGGCGGGCTCGGCCTCGGCGGGCTGGACGTCGCGCCAGCGGATGAAGGCCCCGACGAGAGCGTCGAGGCCATAGAACGTCCAGAACTCGGTCTCACGTGATTCGGCCCGCAGCTCAGCACCCAGTGCCAGCAGCATGCTCCGAGTGACCTCGCCGGCCCGGCTCTCGGTCCCGGTCCCGGCCAGCTCGGTTTCCAGCGTGTCCGTCTGGATGGCGTGCAGCAGGACTTCCCAGGTTTCGCGGACGAGCTCCTCATCGTCATCGACGATCTCATAGGCCGGGCTCAGCTCGGCCTCGACGGGGCGCAGGCGGAGCACCGGTCGGCGAAGCTGTGGATCGTGCCGACCCAGGCGGTGTCCAGGTCGGCCAGGGCCTCGCGCAGGGGGGTCTCGCGCTCGGGGGACAGGTCGGGCTCGGCCAGCGCCTCGAGGAGCCGCTCCCGTGCGGTGAGGGACAGGGAGCCTCGAAAGCAGTTCACCCTCCACCAAACCGGGGCAACTCCAGGGGCAGTGGACATCGCCCCGTAAGGCAAAGGCGCTCATGCTTTAATGGAGGAGGAACCAAGCCAGCCGCAGCCCAGGAGGAGCGGGAATGGCCACCACGATGTATACGGCGATCATCGAGAAGGAGGGAACTCTGTACGCTGCGTTGTGCCCGGAGCTAGACGTCGCTAGTCAGGGAGCGACGGTCGAAGAGGCAACTTCCAACTTGCGAGAGGCAGTCGAACTCTTCCTCGAGAGTGCCGATGCGCAAGAGATCAAGCGTCGACTTCGGACCGATGTCTTTGTAACGAGGATCGAAGCGAAGCATGGGTAGGCTTCGCGTCCTGTCGGGACGCGAAGCCGGTCGGATACTTCAGCAGCACGGGTTCGTCGAGGTGCGCCGGCGCGGAAGCCATATCGTCATGCAGCTCCGCACCGACAGCGGCAGCGTCACGGTTCCCATTCCAGACCACCGGGAGCTCACGATCGGCACCCTGCTGTCCATCATCCGGCAGAGAGCGGGATACAGCGCGCGGAGTTCGAGGAGTGATCTGAAGCGTGTTTCGGTGGCGTGGAACTTCCGGGTTCTTCCTGTCACGTAATTATTCTCAGATTCTGGCGGGCTGCCTGCCCGAGCCCCAGCGGATGGAGCGCCAGGCGGCCGCCGCCGGCGCGCGTTGGTAAAGATCGGACTTGTGAGGCCCAAGCCGCCGACGGATTGTGTCATCGGACCGCATGCGGCTTTCGAGATGGCCCGACGTGGGCTCGACGCCCGCGTCGTCCGCAGGGTCCTTGCGCAGCCCGAGCAGGAGGTCAAGGTGCGGGAAGGGCACTGGACACTTCGTGGTCATCCAGCCAGGACGTGTCCGGGTCAGGCGGTTACCGGGCCCGTGACCTCCGCTGTCACGCCTGGCTGGCATGAATGGCGGCCAGGGGATGACTGACTGATGCCGCTCTACTCGCACAACCGGCTGAGCGTCTACGAGACGTGCGCGCGCCAGTACAGGTTCCAGTACCTCGATCGGCTGGAGGCGCCGGACGAGGCGGAGGCGATCCAGCTCTTCCTCGGCAGCCGGGTGCACGAGACGCTGGAGGCGCTGCACCGGGAGCTCGTCAGGGGACGGCTGCTGTCGCTGGACGAGCTGATCAGCACGTTCCGCCATCACTGGGAGCGCCAGTGGCCCAAGCGCGTCCGGTTCCCCAACCCCAACGACGCCCCGGAGACTTACCGGACCGCGGGCGAGCGCCACCTGAGCGATTACTACCGTCGCTACCATCCCTTCGACCGCGAGCGCACGGTGGCCGTGGAGCGGCGGCTCGACTTCCCGCTGGACCCTGAGGGCCGCGTGCGGGTGCAGGGCGTGCTGGACCGGCTCTCGATCACCCCGGACGGCGTCTGGGAGATCCGCGACTACAAGACGAGCGCGTTCCTGCCGACCCGGCAGCAGCTCGATCAGGATCGCCAGCTCGCCCTCTATCAGATCGGCGTGCAGCACGCCTGGCCGGAGGCGCAGCGCGTGCAGCTCGTCTGGCACTACCTCGCGCACGATCTGGAGCTGCGTTCCGAGCGGACGCCCGAGCAACTGGACGCCGTCCGGCGGGATGTCCTCGATCTGGTGAGCCAGATCGAGGCCGACGAGGAGTTCCCGACGTCCGTCGGCCAGCACTGTGACTGGTGCAGCTACAAGCCGGTGTGCCCGGCCTGGCGGCACGTCGTGGAGACGGCCGCCATGCCGCCCGAGCGGTTCCGGCAGGACGCCGCGGTCCAGCTCGTCGATCGATATGCCGAGCTGAAGGCCGAGGCGCGGCGAATCGAGACCGAGCTGCAGGAGGTGGAAGGCAAGCTGGTCGCCTTCGCGGAGCAGGAGGGCCTGGAGCGGATCGGAGGAACCGCGCGCGCGGTGGCGGTGAAGCGGACCACCGTCGTGAGGCTTCCGGGGAAGGATGATCCGGCCCGGCCGGAGTTGGAACGCGTGCTGAAGGAGCACGGGCGGTGGGAGGAGGTCGCGGAGGTGAGCTCGCGGGCGGTCGCCCGGGCGCTGGATGAGAGCGAGTG
>JBOHPM010000420.1:0-3414 GCA_050731715.1 Candidatus Rokuibacteriota bacterium | reverse complement strand
TCCTTCATCATGGCCAAGTGGAAACGGCCTGATCAGGATCGCGATGGCCACATAATCCGCCGCTCCCGCCGATGATGGCCTCCCTGCGCTTGGCGCAGAGAGGAGATTGTCTATGCTGGAGCGTTACTTTCTTCGTCCCGCCACCATCGACCAGATCCGTGCCTCGTGGATCGCCGACGCCATTGAGCGGTACGTGGTGTCACTGACGGAGCGAGGCTACGCCGCGCGAAACTTCCACGCGCGGATCCCGATTCTGCGGCGCTTCGGGGACTTCGCGCGGGACCACGGCGCGACGACCTTGGCGCAGCTGCCAGCTCACGTGGCCCCGTTCGTCGAGACCTGGCTGCGGGACCGGGAGCGGATCCGAGGAAATCCCGAGGGCCGCCGGCGCTTTGCGAATGAAGTGCGGGGACCGATCGAGCAGATGCTCCGTTTGGTGGTCCCGAGCTTCACCGGAAGCGGGCGCCCGCGGCGGACGCAGGAGCCGTTCGCGACCCAGGCGCCGGCGTTCTTTGCCTCCTTACGGCAGGAGCGAGGGCTCCGGGACGAATCCGTCCTTCACTACCGTCACCATCTCATCCGCTTCGAGGCGTATCTGCACCGCATCGGCTTGACCGAGCTCTCCGCCTTGTCCCCGGCGGTGCTTGGAGCGTTCGTGGCGGAGCGCAGCCGCCACCTCGGTCGGACGAGCTTGCGCGATCTCTGCGGGGTCGTGCGCGTCTTTCTCCGCTACCTCTATCGCGAGCGGCTGGTGCCCAAGGACCTTACGGCCGCCATCGAATCGCCCCAGGCCTATCGGCTGGCCACGCTGCCGCGCTCAATCCCCTGGGACGCCGTGCGGCGCATGCTGGAGACGGTCGACTGCCGGACAGCGGTGGGCAAGCGTGACTACGCGATCCTCCTGCTGCTGGTGACGTACGGCTTGCGGGCGCGCGAGGTCGCTGCCTTGACCCTCGATGACATCGATTGGAAACGGGATCGACTGCGGATCCCCGAGCGCAAGGCCGGACATTCCACGGCGTATCCGCTCTCGCCGATCGTGGGGCATGCTCTGCTGGCCTATCTTCAGGGTGGCCGGCCCAAGACCACCGCGCGCGGGATCTTCTTCCGCGTGCTGGCGCCCCCGACGCCCCTGACGACCGCGGCCGTGTCCAGTCGTGCGTCCGCCTACCTCCACCGCGCAGGGATCGACGCCCCGCGCCTCGGCTCGCACACCCTCCGTCACACCTGCGTGCAGCGGCTCGTCGACGCCGAGATGCCGTTCAAGATGATCGGTGACTACGTGGGCCACCGCGCTCCCGAGTCCACCGAGATCTACACGAAGGTCGCCGTCGAAGCTCTGCGCGAGGTCGCCCTCGGTGATGGCGAGGCCATCCTGTGATCGCACGGTGGGCCGGCTTCCAGAGTCCCCTGGCCGATGGCATCATGCGGTTTCTCGCGCACAAGCGCGCGCTCGGCCGTCGCTTCGACACGGAAGACAAACAGCTCCGCCTGTTTGATCGCTTCCTCGTGCAGCAGCAGATCGCGCGGATCGACGACCTCACCGCCGATGTCGTCACGACCTTCCTGGCCGCGCACGCCTGGCGGCGTGCGCGCAGTTATAACCAGCTCTTGGGCGTGCTCCGCCGGCTCTTCGACTGGCTGGTCCTGCACGAGATCCTTCCCCGGTCGCCCGTACAGGCGAGGCCGCGCCGGGTCACCGATCGGCGCCTGCCGTATCTCTTCGACGCCGCGACGGCGCAGCGCCTGCTGGAGGTCGCCGCCGCGCTCCCCGATCAGCCCCGGGCGCGCCATCGCGGCACGACCTACCACACCATCTTTGCCCTGCTGTATGGACTCGGGCTTCGTGTCGGCGAGGTGAGCCGCCTGCGGCAAAGCGATGTCGACCTCGAGCGCCACGTACTCGTCATCCGCGGGACGAAATTCGGCAAGAGCCGGCTGGTGCCGTTCGGTCCCAGACTGGGGATGGTGCTCGGCCAGTATCTCGCGCGAGTCCCCGGCGCGGCGCCAGACGCGCCAGTGTTCTCATTCACGGAGCGCGGCGCCATCCATCCGGGGACGATCAGCCAGACGTTCCACCACCTCGTGCCGAGGCTGGGAGTGACCGTCCCGCCTGGCGTCGCGGCACCCCGCCTTCATGACCTGCGTCACGCGTTCGCGGTGGGCACGGTGTTGCGGTGGTACCGCGCCGGCGTCGACCTCTCTGGACGCCTCTTTCATCTCGCGACCTTCCTGGGACACGTCAGCCCGAGTTCCACAGCGGTGTACATCACGATCACCGCCGAGCTCCTCCACGAAGCCAATCGGCGTTTCGAAACCTTCGCCGCCCCGAGCCTGCCGGAGCCAGCCCCATGAGCCCCGCCATCGGGCCTCATCTGCAGGCCTTCTTTCTCGATGGCCTCCTGACGATGAAGGGCCTCCGCCCGGCCTCCGTGCGCAGCTATCGCGACGCGCTCCGTCTCTTCTTGCGGTTCATCGCGCAGGACGCCGGCCGGAAGATCACCAAGCTCACCCTCGACGACCTGAGTTTCGACCGCGCCCTCCGCTTCCTGCACCACTTGGAGGCGACCCGCCATAACGGCATTCGCACACGGAATCAGCGCCTGGCCTGTCTGCACACGTTCTTCGAGTATCTGGGCGGTCGGGTGCCGGAATTCCTGGCGGTCGCCGAGCGCGTCGCGGCCATTCCGATGAAACGCACGGCGCTGGCGGAGACGCGCTTCCTCGAGCGCGATGACGTTCGTGCGCTCTTCGCGTCCCTGCCTTCTGAAGGCCGCTACGCCGGGCGTGACCGCGCGCTCCTCCTGTTCCTCTATAACACCGGCGCCCGCGTGCAGGAGGCCGTGGATCTCCGATGGCGGGATCTCGATTTGGAAGCGCCCGCCCGCGTTCGCCTCCATGGCAAGGGGGACAAGTGGCGGACGTGCCCGCTCTGGACCGAGACGGCTGAGCAGCTCCACCGTCTGCGCGTGCATCCGACGGCGCCGCCGCCACCGGACCATCCGGTCTTCACCTCGCGTCTCGCGACCGCGCTGACGCGGTTCGGAGTGTACAAGCTCGTCCGTCGTCACACGCAGCAGCTTCGTCCGCGCGGCGAGCGGCGGCCCATCAGTCCGCATGTCTTTCGGCACACGACCGCGGTCCACCTGCTTGAGGCGGGCGTCGAGGTGAATGTCATCCGCGGGTGGTTGGGGCACGTGAGTCTCGACACGACCAATCGCTACGCCGAGATCAACATCCACGCCAAGGAGGCCGCCCTTCGGCTCTGCGAGCCTCCGGTTACTTCGGGGGCATTCCCTCGCGGCCCCGTCTGGCGCACCGACGATACGCTCCTCACATGGCTCAATTCGCTGTGACGATTATGTGGCCGCGGCTACGAGCTCCGCCCTGCGTATGCGCACTGGCTGGCGTCGG
>JBOHPM010000419.1:0-3415 GCA_050731715.1 Candidatus Rokuibacteriota bacterium | reverse complement strand
GACTGCCTGGCCCGCAAGCTGGAAATGGATCCGGCCGAGCTCCGGCGGCGCAACTACCTCAGAGCCGACGAGCTGCCCTGGGATCTTGGGATGCCCTATCGCGACGGCAACGCGCTCGTCTACGACAGTGGCGACTTCCGCGGCGCCCTGGAGGCGGCCCTGAAGGCGGCGGGCTACGACGAGTTCCGCGGCGCGCAGCCGGGGCTGCGCGCGCAGGGCATCTACCGCGGCATCGGCATCTCGGGCTACGTCGAGGGCACGGCCATCGGGCCCTACGAAGGGGCCAGCGTGAGGCTCGATCTCAGCGGGCGAGCCACGGTCGCCACCGGGGCCGTGAGCTCCGGCCAGGGCCACGAGACCTCGTTCGCCCAGATCGCGGCCGATGCGCTGGGAATTCCTCTCGACTGGGTGACGGTCATCGGCGGCGACACCGCGGCCGTGCCCTTCGGGGTGGGTACCTTCGCCAGCCGCAGCGCGGTGACTGCCGGCAACTCCATCGCCGATGCCTGCCGCCAGGTCCGGGACAAGCTGGCGCGGGCGGCGGCCACGTTGCTGGAGGCGGCGGCCGCGGACATCGAGATCGAGGACGGGGCGGCCTTCGTCCGCGGCGCGCCCCACACCACCCTGTCCCTCGAGCGCGTGATCCAGGCCTCACTGCCGAGCTTCGCCAGGCCCGGCGTGGCGCCGCCGGACTTCGAGGCCAGCGCCTATCATCACGTGCCCACCGTGACGTACGCGAGCGCCGTTCACGTGGCCCAGGTCGAGGTCGATCCGGAGACCGGGCGGGCGCGCCTGCTACGCTACGTCGTGGCCCACGACTGCGGCAAGATGATCAACCCGATCATCGTCGACGGGCAGGTCCACGGTGGCGTCGCCCAGGGTGTGGGCGGTGCGCTGGGCGAAGAGATGGTCTACGACGGGCAGGGCCAGCTCCTGACCGGCAGCTTCATGGACTACGCGATCCCCGCGGCGACGGACCTGCCCCTCATCGAGACGGTCCACCTCGAGTATCCGTCACCGCGGAACCCGCTGGGCGCCAAGGGGCTGGGCGAGGGCGGCGCCATCTCGCCGCCGCCGGCCATCGCCAACGCCATCGAGGACGCCCTGGTCCCCTTCGGCGTGCGCATCACCGCTACCCCGGTGACCGCGCCCCGCCTGCGCGCGCTCATCCAGGACGGGACACGGCGACGTCCTTCATGAACTCACCCACCCGCGGGTCGGCATAGAACCCGAACGCGTCGGTCAGCGTCCCGCGGATCCCGTTCCAGGTCTCGAGCGCGTACAGGATCGCCATGTCATCGGGATCCGAGATGCCCTCGAAGCGATGGTACTCGGCCACCGTGACCCGGTCCGGGGGAAAGCTATCTCGCTTGCCCACGGCCCGCAGTCGACGGTCGACGACCGTGAAGTGCTCCGTGTACCCTCGCCGGGCCAGGTCGGCCATCACGCCGGCCAGGGTCGCGGGTTCCATCGGCACCGTCATATCGGTGGCCTCACAGCATCGGCAGCTCACGGGGCCGGGGACCGAGGGGGAAGGCCTCGTCGATCAGCGCGAGCTCGGCATCGCTCAGGCGGAGGTCGCCGGCTGTCCCGTTCTCGGCGGCGTGATCGGAACGGGAAGCCTTGGGAATGGCGAAGAGCGACGGGTGGCGCACCAGGAAGCCGAGCGCGACCTGGCGGGGGGTAGCCCCGTGCGCGGCGGCGATCCGTTGCAGCACCCGGCCACCGTTCGTGCGCGGGCCGGGAAACCTGCCCTGGGCGAACGGGCTGTAGGCGACCACGGCCACGCCGTGCGCCTCGCACCACGGAAGCACGCCGTGCTCGATGGCGCGTTCCTTCAGGTGGTAGAGCACCTGGTTGCAGACGAGGCGGCCGTCGCCGGCGATCGCCCGGGTCTCCTCGAGATCGGCCACGTCGAAGTTGCTCACACCCCAGGCCAGGATCTTGCCCTCCTGCTGGAGCTGCTCGAGGGCCCCGATCGTGTCGGCCAGGGGGTGCCGGCCACGCCAGTGCAGCAGATAGGCATCCAGCCGGTCCGTCCGGAGCCGAGCGAGCGACCGCTCGCAGGCCGCCAGCGTCCCTCGGCGCGAGGCATTCTGGGGAAGGACCTTGGAGACCAGGAAGACCGCGTCGCGGCGGCCGATGATCGCCTCGGCCACCATCTCCTCCACGACCCCGGACCCGTACATTTCCGCGGTGTCGATATGGGTCATGCCGCGATCGAGCCCCCGGCGCAACGCGGCGATGGCCAGGGCGCGGGTGCCGCGCTCGAGGTTCCAGGTTCCTTGCCCGATCACCGCGACCTCGCGCTTGTTGGGCCCGAACCGTCGCCGTTGCATACCTGTCCGCCCCACTCTACCGCTGACTCCAGGCCTTCGCGGAAGGGCCTGCGGATAGTCCCATGGTCCTATACCGATGGCCGTTGGTCGCACTTGACGGCACCGAGCCTTCCCGGCATGGTCGGCATGCCGGCGCTGCGCCGTCCTACACCACGGTGCCTGGGGGGCGTCATAGGGGAAGGAAGCAGTCGTCCGATCGTCTACATCGACGATGACGCGCAGAGCCGCCTCCTCGTCCGGCGCCTGCTCGAGGAGGCCGGGCACGTCGTGGTGGAAACCACCAACGGGCTCAGCGGCATCGAAGCTGCGTTACGCACCCACCCCGCGCTGATTCTCCTGGATATCAGCCTGCCCGATGTCGATGGCTACGCCGTGGCGGCCATCCTGCACAGCTTCCCGATCCTGGCGGAAACGCCCGTCGTCGCCTTGACTGCCTATGCGATCGGGCCGGGGGAGCGGGAGCGAACTCTGTTCGCCGGGTGCGATGGCTACATCGAGAAACCGATCGACGTCGATCGCTTCGCCGACCAGATCGCCGAGTTCCTGCGGGGCAAACGTGAGTCGGTGACATCCACCGATCTGCGACGGCTCAACGAGCAATTCGTCTCCCGCCTGCTGGTCCAGCTCGACGAGGTGCGCCGGGCCAAGGAGCTGATTGACCGTCGGGCGGCGTGTCTGGAGCGGATCGACGAGGCCATCGACGACCTCACCGTCGAGCTCGGCGTGGAGACCCTTCTGGCCTCCCTGCTCCCCCGCCTGGCCGCGGCTATCGGCGCGGCGGCGCTGGCCGTCGAGCTCAGTCTGCCCCCACCCGAGCGGGTCGTCGGGCGCGCGCCCCGGTCGTTCCTCGATACAGACGCGGAGGCGGCGCCGGCCATGGAGTGGAAGCATCCCCTCGACATCGCCGGGCGATCGCTCGGCTTTCTCGGCGTGCTGTACTCCGCCGGGGCCAGCCCATCCGCGGATGACGAGGCGCTGCTCAGGATCGTCACGCACCAGGTGGCGCTCGCCATTGAGAACGCCCGACTCTACGAAGACGAGCAGCGCTTGCGCCAGGACATCGCAGCCCAGGACCG
>JBOHPM010000418.1:0-3420 GCA_050731715.1 Candidatus Rokuibacteriota bacterium | reverse complement strand
GCGCGGATCTGCTCGCTCGACACCTCGGGGCTATGCTGGGTGGACACCACGATCGTGTCCACCGAGCGCGGCGTGCCGTCGACGTAGCGGACCGTCACCTGGGACTTGCCGTCGGGCCGGAGGTAGCCCAGGACGCCACCCTTCCGCAACTCGGCCAGCCGCATGGTGAGCTTGTGCGCCAGCATGATGGGCATCGGCATGAGCTCGGGGGTCTCGCGGCACGCGTAACCGAACATGAGTCCCTGATCGCCGGCCCCGAGCTTGTCGACACCCAGGGCAATGTCGCCGGACTGCTCGTCGATGGCGGCGATGACGCCGCAGGTATCGGCATCGAACCCATACTTGGCCCGGACGTAGCCGACCTGGCGGATAGTGTCGCGAGCAGTACGCGGGATGTCGACATAGCACGCCGTGGTAATCTCGCCGGCCACTACCACGAGGCCCGTGGTCAACAGCGTCTCGCAGGCCACCCGGCCCGCGGGGTCCTGGGCGATGATGGCATCGAGAATCGCGTCGGAGATCTGGTCAGCGATCTTGTCGGGATGCCCCTCGGTGACCGACTCCGACGTGAACAGGTATTCGTCTGACGCCATCGTTGCTCCCTCCCGCGCTGGAATTCGCGTCAGTGTAACATGCGGCCGACCCCGATTTCGAGCGGGCGGCCGGCGCGGTGGCGCCCCCTCAGCGGGACGGCTCGGCCAGCCGGGTCTTGAACGCTTCCAGGACAGGGACGGCCCAGGGGTCGAGGCCGTGCAGCGCGGCCAGATAGAAGCTCGTCCACTGCCCGAGCGCGATCAGGGAGAGCAGACGGGCCAGGATGCCGGTGCCGCGCGTCCACGCCTCGCTCACCCCCGTCGAGGGCGCGATCAAGTCCCGCACGAGCGTGAAGCGGCGGCTGATCTCGGCAGGCTCGCGGGCGTCACGGAGCAGGACGACGTGCAGGGCCTGGGAACCGGGCTTCCCCCAGCTCTCGATCTCGTTGTGGTTCATCTCGGGAAGCACACCCGCTACGGCGAAGAGCTTGGCGTTTTCCTCGACATCGGTCTTCCACCGGTAGGCCGCCGGGCCGGTCACCGGTCCGCCGTAGATGACAGGCAGGCGGGAGCCGAGGGCCAGGGCCAGGCGCTTGGCCTCGTTCGCCGGCGCGGGCGACGCCGGGATGAGCTCGTGCGTGAGCGCCTCCAGCCCGCCCAGCGCCTCTTCGACCTCCGCATCCTCGACAACCATCAGGCCGGCCGCTCGCAGCACGGCCAGCGCAGGAAAGAAGAGATAGCCGAAGGCCATGCGGGGCATCAGCCCGCCGGGCAGCGCCACCGAGGCCAGGCGATGGTTGCGAGCCAGCGCGGCGAGCCGGCCCCCCGCTGTGATGGCGACCACCCGGCATCCCCGCTCCAGCCCCGTCGTGGCGGCCGATAGCGTCTCCACCGTCTCGCCCGAGTACGAGAGGGCGATCACCAGGTCGGCGGACCCGGCCAGGGCGGGCAATCCGTAGCCGCGGTGCACCAGCACCGGGATGTCGAGCCGCTCGGCGGCGCACGCCGCCAGCAGGTCGCCGCCCGCCGCCGAGCCACCCATGCCCGCCACGATCACCGTCCGCGGACGCGGCAGGGCGCCGCCCGGCACCAACGCGAGGCCGACCGCCGCTCGGCACTGGGCGGGGAAGTCCGTCAGGACGGTCCGCGTGTCGTGGGCATCGATCCGCGCCAGAGCCGCGGCGTCGTCCAGCGTCATCGCGTCTTCACGCTCAACGAAGTCGTGAGCTCCCACTCCTGAGGCGCTTCTGCCAGCAGGGGCCACGTCAGCAGAAATGCGGTGCCCTGGTAGATGCGCTCGAAGCCGCCCTCGGACACCGACACGGTCTCCACTGGCCCCCAGGCCAGCTCGGCCGCCGGGGTCCACTCGAGCCTGGCCTCCAGACCCGCCCACTCGTCGGCGAGCACGATGCAGGAGAGGTCGTCGCGCCGACCCTCGCTGCGCAGGGGCGGACGATCGGGCAGCGCCAGATACCGGGCCGGGCCTTCACCCCCGGTGAGGGCCAGGTTCCACTGCACTGCCCAGCGAGCGGGCAGTGCCGCTGGCGCCGGCCGGATCCGATATCGCGCCACCACCCGGGCGCCACCGACGAGCACACGCTTCACGACCTGCGTCAGCCCGGCCTCCACCGGCAACAGGCTGAGGCTCACCGCGACCCCGTCCGGGGTTCCCGCGATCTCCGAGCTGAAGGGGCTGCTGCCCAGCACCTGGCGGGCAGTGGACCAGGGCGCGACCGGGTCGAGTGGCGCGCCGAGGGGAAACAGGCCATCGAGTAGCGAGGCTCGGCGCAGGTCGTCATATGCCAGCCACGTCTGCAGGCCGGCCTCCTTGGCCGCGGGCGCGGCGTGGATCGTCCGGACCCCGGCGGCGGCCAGCCCCGGATCGTCGCTGACGCGCCGGAGCTGATCGTGGTAGGCCTCGGGTCGACGAGCCAGCACGTCAGCCAGGTCGATGCCCCGCTCGAGGTCGCCGATCTCCGTCAGGGTACCGCCGGCTTCGGGGTTCAGCGTCACGACCAGCCGTGGCGTGCGCACGAAGATCTCGCGACGGCCATCACCGTTGCCATCGCCCTCCGTCCAGCTCACCGCGGGCTGGCCGGTGCCTTGCGCCACCAGGCGCTCGGCCTCGAGCAGGGCCTGCTTCACCGCACGCCGCAGGTGCGGCAGGTAGCAGCCCCCGAAGACACCGTGCCAGTAGGCATCATTCGCCTGGCCTCGCCAGAGCGCGGTGCGCGCCCGGTCCAGAAGCCCGTCGCCGCCGCCCTCGGCCCCGGCCCGCCGGATCGCCTCGGACAGCCGCAGCATCTTCCAGTAGGTGTCGCCGACCTCCGGGTACTTCACGAGGAAGGCGCGCCAGAAGCCTCCGCGGAGCAGCCGCTGATAGCGCTCGCCCGCCTCCAGGGCGGCCAGGTCGTGCGTCGCCGTCTGCAGCTCGACGGCGGCGGCGGCCGGAAGGGCCCACTCCCCCATCTCCCGGTAGGAGGCCGTGGGCAGGTAGACCCGGCCGGACGCCGGGTGCTGATCGACAATCTCGGCGAAGGTGGTCAGACGGAGCCAGGGCAGCGTGAGGAGGCGGTCGAAAAAGCGATCGAGCCAGCCTTCCTCGTAGACCCGCCGATAGGTGCCCGGCCAGACGCCGAATTTCTCGCCGTCATCCACGATCGTGAGCGCCGACACCTGGCCCCGGCGGCGTTCCAGGTAGTCCACGCTGGCCTCGACCTCCGCGAACGGAATGAGGTACCGCAAGCGCTGGTTGATGGGGAAGACCCGCACCACGACACCCTGATCCTCGGTGAGGTAGTAACCGCCCAGGGCATCGGGATCGACGCCGGCCATCCCGAAGTGGCTGTCGTCGACGAGCACGTACTCGACCCCGGCTTCGTGAAGG
>JBOHPM010000417.1:0-3466 GCA_050731715.1 Candidatus Rokuibacteriota bacterium | reverse complement strand
GCGAGCCGCGTGGTGATGCGGCACGACGAGGACGGGCGGCTGCTGGAGGTCGGGGCCCGGACCCGAACGATCCCCCCGGCGCTACGGAGAGCGCTCCAGCATCGGGACCGAGGCTGCCGCTTTCCAGCCTGCGGGGTCCGCTTCGGCCAGGGGCATCACATCCGCCACTGGGCCCAAGGGGGCCCGACCACGCTCTCCAACCTCGCCTTACTCTGCCGCCGGCACCACCGCGCCGTTCATGAAGGGGGTTGCCAACTCGAGCGGATGCCAGACGGCGAGCTCAGATTCCGACGGCCCGACGGCCGGCTTCTACTTGAGGTCCCTCCTCCGTCCAGCGTGCCCGCTGATCCGATGCAGGTCCTCCGAGCACAACACGATGCGCAGGGGCTTGCCCTGAACGCGCACACTGCCACACCGGGTTGGCTGGGGGAGCGTCTGGACGTCGGGTATGCGATCGACGTCCTGCATCCCCTGGCGGAGCCAATCGCGGACTAATCCATCCAGCCCGGCCGAGCGACGGCCCACCGGCGCCCGGTGGAGCACCCGGTCCGGCGTCACTGCGCCAGCGCCCCGCCGTCGATGACCAGCTCGCTCCCCGTCACGTACGCGGAGTCGTCCGAGGCCAGATAGAGGACCGCAGTCACGATCTCGGCCACCGTTCCCATCCGCCCCAGGGGAATGCGCTGCAGCCGCCGCTCCAGCGCCTCTCGCTCGCGGAAGGCGTTGTGGAACATCTCCGTGTCGACCGGGCCCGGGTGCACGGAGTTGCAGCGGATGCGATCCCTGGCATGCTGGCTGGCCGTGACCTTCGTGAAGATCCGGACGGCGCCCTTGCTGGCGGCATAGGCCGGCTCCTGGTGCTGCGACTGACCGATGCCCGCGATCGACGAGATGTTCACGATCGAGCCGCCGCCGGCCCGACGCATGGCCGGAATGGCGTGCTTGGTGCCGAGGAACACGCCCTTGGCGTTCACGGCCATGACCTGATCCCACTCGGCGGCCGTGCGCTCCTCGATCGGGACGCGGGGGATGAGGATCCCGGCGTTGTTGATCAGGATGTCCAGGCGGCCATAGCGGCTGGTCGCGGTCTTCACGGCGCTCTGCCAGTCCGCCTCGCTGGTGACGTCCAGGTGGACGTAGGTGGCCTCGCCGCCGGCCGCACGGATGGCGGCCTCGACCTTCTGGCCCTCGGCGTCGCGGATGTCCCCGAAGACGACCCGGGCGCCTTCGCGCGTGAAGGTCTCGGCCTCGGCCGCGCCCTGGCCCCGGGCCCCGCCACTGATCAGCGCAACTTTGCCGTCGAGCTTTCCCATGGCTCCCCGATCAGATCGCGGTGTAGCCGCCGTCGATGAGCAGGTCACTGCCGGTCATGAAGGCCGAGGCGTCGCTGGCCAGATAGAGAGCGGCGCGGGCGATCTCCTCGGGGCGGGCCAGCCGATTGAGCAAGTGCTTGGGCCCCATCACCCGGCGCGCTTCGTCCATGTCCTTGTGGCGCCGGAGCATGCGTCGGGTTTCGACGGCGCCCGGGGAGATCGTGTTGGCGCGGATGCCCTGGGCCGCGTGATCGGTGGCCAGCACCTTGGCGAGCTGGATGAGCGCGCCCTTGGTGGCGCAGTACGCCGAGCGGCCGGGCGAGGCGACCCGACCCAGCTGCGAGGCAATGAGAATCACGCTGCCGCCCCCGCGCGTGATCATGGCGGGAATCGCGGCCTTGACCATGAGGAAGGCTCCGGTGAGGTTGATCCGGATCACCCGCTCCCAGACGGCCTCGTCCATCTCCAGCACGGTGGCGGCCTTGTCGCTGTCGGCGGCGCCGTAGAGCAGCACGTCGAGGCCCCCGAAGCGCTGGACGGTGGCGGCCACGACGGCCCGACAGCTGGCCCCATCGGTGACGTCCAGGTGGACCGGCAAGGCCTGGGCGCCGCTCTTCTCGATCTCGTCGGCGGTGGTCTTGGCGCCCGGCTCCTCGATGTCGGCGCAGGCCACGCGGGCGCCGGCCGCCGCGAAGGCCAGCGCGGTCGCGCGCCCGATCCCGTTGGCGGCCCCCACGACGATGGCGATCTTCTTGTCCAGCGTGAACGCCGGGTCGGTCATGGCGCCCCCTTCAGAGGGAGAGGATCCGTTCGCCCAGGATGAAGCGCTTGTTGGAGGTGTAGGGCCGCACCTCCGGCTTCCAGCGCCCGATGTCCGAGGTGTCGTTCCACTGCTTGGACCCGGGCAGGTCGGCGCGCTCGACCTCATAGGCGCACAGGTAGCGAGGCTCGCCGGCCGCGGTCGTGCGGTATCGCACGGCGTTCACGCAGCCGGGCAGCTTGAGCAACAGCGGCAGGTGCTCCTGGTCGTACAGCTCGTTGAAGAGCGCTTCGCGGTGGGGCTCCACGTCCATCATCACCCAGTAGATGTACGGCGTCTTGCCGGTCAGCGCCGCACTCCCCCCCACGTGCTCGTACACGGTCAGGTGGCGGTTCATGGTGTGCGGGCGCACCGCGGTGGGCCAGCGGCCCGCCTCGCCGGCCGCCTTCCATGCCGCGCTTTGGAGGACCGCCATGCTATCCAGCTCGTAGGCGGCCAGGTAGCGGGGCTCGGTCGGTGAGGGCTGGCGATAGCGGCTGGCCCGGCGCACGCCGGGCACGGCCCGGAGGTTGGGGACGTGCTCGCGGTCGTAGACCTCGTTGAAGGTCGCCTCGTGGTCGTGGGCCACGTCCATCCGGACCAGGTAGAGCGCATGAGTGCCCACGTGCCGGCCCCCTCCCGCCGGGACTCTATCACGTTGGGCGTCGGGGGAAAGGGGGTTTGTCCGGCCAGGCGCCTTGCCCTATCATCCACGGGCCATGTCCGACAACGGCGCCCTGCCCCTGGCCCGCATCACGGTGCTCGACCTCACCCGGGCCCGCGCGGGCCCCACCTGCGTGCGGCAGCTCGTGGACTGGGGCGCCCGGGCGATCAAGATCGAGATGCCCGGCGGGCGCGCGGGCGACGGCATGGGCGGCAACCGCCACGGGTTCGACTTCCAGAACCTGCACCGCAACAAGCAGGCCGTCACGCTGAATCTTCGCGACCCCGAGGGCGTGGCCATCTTCAAGCGGCTGGCCCGGGACGCCGATGTCGTGGTGGAGAACTACCGGCCGGACGTCAAGCGGCGCCTGGGTATCGACTACGAGAGCCTGCGGCCGCTCAACCCGCGCCTGATCTACGGCAGCATCTCCGGCTTCGGGCAGACGGGGCCGTACGCCGATCGGCCCGGTGTCGATCAGATCGCCCAGGGGATGGGGGGCCTGATGTCCATCACCGGCATCCCCGGCCAGGGGCCGGTGCGCGTGGGCATTCCCATCGCCGATCTGTGCTCGGGGATCTTCCTGGCCCAGGGCATCCTGGTGGCCCTTCTCGAGCGGCAGGTCACCGGCCAGGGCCAATGGGTGCACACCTCGCTGCTGGAGGCGATGCTCTCCATGCTGGACTTCCAGGC
>JBOHPM010000416.1:0-3472 GCA_050731715.1 Candidatus Rokuibacteriota bacterium | reverse complement strand
TCCCGGTGCCGGCCCGGCTGTCCGGCCGCTTCAACGGGGACAGCACCCACCACATCGCGCTGCGTGGTGGCACCCCGGTCCTGGTCTCCAAGGGCCATAGCTGGGGACAGAACGTCGCCATCCGGGCGCCTGGCGCCAAGCAGCCGTCGATCCAGGTCGAGCGCATGGAGCTGCAGGGCATCGATTTCGCCTGGCCCGAGCGCGCGACCGTGGCCCGGGCTGGCTTCCGGCGCCCGCGCGTCCAGATCCAGCGCGAGCCCGACGGGTCCATCGACGTCCGCCGTCTGTTCACGCCCCCCGAGGCGGAGGACGAGCCGGCGGCGAGCCCCGGTCCCCCGCGGCCGAAATCGCGCGGCCCGCTGGAGACGATGCAGATCGCCTTCGGCGAAGTCCGCGTGGAGGGCGGCTTCATCCGGTTCCTCGATCGCACCACCCAGCCCGCCTTCTCGCAGGACGTCTCGCGGCTGGAGGCGCGGCTCACCAACTTCAGCAACCGGCCCGACCGGCGGGCCAAGCTCACGCTACAGAGCGTGGTGGGCGGGGACGCCGGCCTCGACATCAGGGGCGAGGTCGGCCCCCTGGGCGCTCCGCCCTTCGTCGATCTGGTGGGGGAGCTTCGCAGCTACCCCCTGCCCAGCGTGGACCCGTACTCGGAGGCCGCCATCGGGTGGGTGATCACGAAGGGCGAGCTCCAGTACAAGCTGCGCTTCACGATCGATGGCGATCAGGTCAGCGCCGAGAACGACCTCGTGGTCGAGCAGCTCCAGGTGGCGCCAGCGGGCGGGACCGACGACGCGAAGAAGCGTCTGGCCTTGCCCCTCGGCCTCATTGTCGCCCTCGTCAAGGACCAGCAGGGCGACATTCGGGCCAACGTGCCGGTCACCGGGTCCGTCAAGGATCCCAGCTTCAAGCTCGGCAACGCCATCTGGACGGCGGTCAAGAACGTGCTGGTCAACATCGCCACCGCGCCCTTCAAGCTCATCGGCAAGATGCTCTCGGACGGCGAGACGATGGAAGAGCCCAAGGTCGATCCGGTCACCTTCGCCGCCGGCAGCTCGGTGCTGTCGCCGGCCATGGAAGACCACCTGCTCCGGGTGGCCGACTTTCTGCGCCGCACGCGTTTCGTGGACCTCGCCATGACGTCCCGGCCGAGCCAGGCCGACGTCGCCACGCTCAAGAGCGAGGCGGTGCGGGCACGGGTGCGCGAGTTTCAGAAGGCGCGCGGGCTGGAGGACGCCGCCGCCGCCCTGGCCGCGTACTACAAGGAGCATTTGCCAGATACGGCGCTGCCGGCGACCGTGGAAGAACGGCTGGCCGTCCTGCGCGAGCGGGAGCCGGTGTCGGAGGCCATGCTGGCCGAGCTCGGCCGGCGGCGTCTGGAGGCGACACGCGAGCGGCTGCTCACTGCGGAGGGCATTCCCGCGGTGCGCCTCAAAGTCGAGCCGGCGACACCCGAGGGGGCCCCGGCGGCCGCCGACGGCGAGGGCCGGGTGGAGTTCGGCGTGGTGGCGGGCGGGTAGGGGGGCGCCGCGCTCGCAACAGAAACGTCATGGACACCCCCGTGACCAGGGGTGCTCGATCGGTTACCATACGCCCGCCATGAGGGCTCCCGCGGTCCGCATCGCGGCGACCGCTCTGCTGGTCGCCGGTGCCTACTACGTCGGAGCCAACATCGGCTTCATTCTGCGCTTTCCCCCGGCCACGCCGTCCGTCATGTGGCCGCCCAATGCCATTCTGACCGCCACGCTCCTGCTGGCGCCCCCACGGCGGTGGTGGATCTACCTGCTGGCGGCGTTCCCGGCTCATCTGGCCGCCGAGCTGGGGGCATTCCCGGTCCCCCTGGTGTTGACGTTCTTCGTCACGAACTGCAGCGAGGCGGTGCTGGCGGCGTTGGGTGTGCGCTGGTTCAGCGACGCGCCGGCGCGCTTCGACACGCTGCGCCGGGTGACCGTCTTCATCCTGGCCGCGGTGCTGCTGGCGCCGTACCTCTCCTCGTTTCCCGACGCCGCGGCGGTGACTGCGCTCAAGGGAGGGGAGTCGTACTGGGTGATCTGGCGGACTCGGTTCGTCTCGAACGTCCTGACCGAGCTGACGCTGGTGCCGGCCATCGTGACGCTGGTGACCCTCGGGCCGTCATGGATCCGCCACGCGTCGTTCCGGCGGCGGATGGCGGCCGCCATCCTCGCCTTCGCCCTCATCATCGTCGGGTTCGTCGCCTTCGCCGGCCCCTTCGAAGGCCTGGACGCCATCCCCGGGGCCCCCATCACCACGCTGGCGTTTCTGCTGCCATTCCTGCTGTGGGCGGCGGTGCGCTTCGGGCCTGGGGGCGCGAGCCTCGCGCTCCTGGGCACTGCGCTGATCGCGATCTGGGCCGCCACGCACGGGCGGGGACCCTTCAGGCACCTGGCGCTCGCCGAGAGCGTCTTCGCGCTGCAGATCTTCCTGACCCTCGTCGCCGTTCCGCTGCTGTGCCTGGCGGCCTTGATCGAAGAGCGGGGCCGGGCCCAGGAGGCCTTGCGCGAGCGGCTGAGCTTCGAGGAGCTGCTAGCCAGGCTGTCGGGCGCGTTCGTGCACCTGCCCGGCTACGCGCTCGACAGCGCCATCGAGGCCTGGCTCAAGCGCCTCGGGGAGTTCCTCGGCCTCGACCGGATCACGATCCGCCGGTTCTCCGCGGACGGTCAGGCCCTGGCCGCGTCGCATTCATGGGCGGCTCCGCAGGCGCCGCCGACGCCTCTGATCGTGGCCGGCCGGGATTTGCCGTGGGCAGTCCGGCGCCTGCGCGAGGAGCAGACCGTCGTCTTCGCCCGTCCTCGCGATCTCCCGGACGACGCGGAGCTCGATCGGGACTGGTTTCGCCGGACCGGGATCAAGTCCGGCTTCATCTTGCCGCTGGTCACTGGCGGCCGGGTCTTCGGGAGCCTGGCCTTCTTCGCCCTGGCCGCGGAGCGGTCGTGGCCGGAGGAGGTGGTGCAGCGGCTTCGGCTCGTGGCCGAGGTCTTTGTGAATTCCCTGGCGCGCAAGGAGGCGGAGGATGCCCTGCGGGCCAGCGAGCTGATGAAGTCCGCCATCCTGGCCTCGCTGAGCAGCAGCGTTGCCGTCCTGGACTTCGAGGGCCGGGTCATCGCCGTCAACGAGAACTGGACGCGGTTCGCCTGCGAGCACGGCGCCTGGGATGCCCAGGCCGGGCTGGGTGTCAGCTATCTCGAGGCGTGCCGGCACGCCGCCCGTGAGGGCGTGGCTCACGCCGCCGAAGCCCTGGAGGGGATCGCGGCCGTGCTCGGTCGTCGGCGCCCGAGCTTCGTGCTGGAGTACGCGCGGGACGCCTCGGTGGGCGACCAGTGGTTCGCGCTGTCGGCGGTGCCGCTGGATCGACCGGAGGGCGGTGCCGTCGTCTTCCACACCGACGTCACTGAGCGCAAGCGCATCGAGCTGGAGGCCCAGCGCAGCCGCCAGGAGCTGGCCCACTTCACGC
>JBOHPM010000415.1:0-3485 GCA_050731715.1 Candidatus Rokuibacteriota bacterium | reverse complement strand
GCCACACGCACCTCGGGGAGCCGGAGACCGTCGGCCGCGGCCCGGATCCCGGCCAGGGGCTCACGCAGATTCTTCTCGATGTCGTTGTTCAGCGCCCGGAGCGGCGAGACGTACACGACGTAGACGCGGTCCTCGAGGCGGCCCTCCAGGCCCAGCCGGTGCAGGTAGTCCAGGGCCCACAGGAAGGCGGCCAGCGTCTTGCCCGAGCCGGTGGGAGCCACGATCAGCGTGTCCCGGCCGGAGGCGATGGCGGGCCAGCCCTCGCGCTGGGGCCGCGTGGGCTCGGCGAAGGCCCGATCGAACCAGCGGCTCACGAAGGGCAGGAAGGCGCTCACCGGTCGAGTCCCTGTCGGATGGTTCAGTGTACAGGCGGGGGTTTGGCCCTACAATGATGGTCCAGAATGTATATTGAGCACTTTAGTCTCGCCGAGTTGCCATTCTCTCTCACTCCCGACCCCCGTTACGTGTACATGAGCGAGCGTCACCGGGAGGCCCTGGCCCACCTGATCTACGGCATCAGCCAGGGGGACGGCTTCGTGCAGCTCACCGGCGAGGTGGGCACCGGCAAGACCACCATGTGCCGGTGTCTGCTCGAGCAGCTGCCGGCCGACGTCGACGTGGCCCTGATCTTCAACCCGCGGCTGACCAGCCACGAGCTCCTCGCGGCCGTCTGCGACGAGCTGCGGGTGGCGTACCCGGCGGGGACGGACAGCGTCAAGCTGCTCGTCGATAGCCTGTACCGGCACCTGCTGGGCGCCCACGAGCGCGGCCGGCGCACGGTCCTCATCATCGACGAGGCCCAGAACCTCAGCGTGGACGTGCTCGAGCAGGTGAGGCTCCTGACGAATCTCGAGACCGCCCGCGACAAGCTGTTGCAGATCATCCTGATCGGGCAGACCGAGCTGGGGGCGTTGCTGGAGCGTCCGGAGCTCCGGCAGCTCGCCCAGCGGGTGACGGCCCGCTACCACCTCCGCCCCTTCAGTCAGGACGAGACCCGCGCCTACATCGTGCATCGTCTGGGCGTGGCCGGGCGGACGCGGATGCTCTTCTCGCCCTGGGCCCTGCGGGAGGTGCACCGCCTGAGCCGCGGTGTCCCGCGGCTCATCAACGTCATCTGCGACCGCGCCCTCCTGGGAGCCTACGCGACCTCCCGGAGCTGGGTGGACGTGCACACGGTGCGGCGCGCGGCGCGCGAGGTGCGGGGGGTGCGGATGGGAGGTCGCCGGTTGCCCTGGGTGGCGGCCCTGGCCGCCCTCACCGGGCTGGCCGCGGTGCTGTTCACGTCCGAGCGCTTGACCGGATTCTTCAGCGCGCCGGAGCTGAGGGACGTCAGCACAGTCGCGGTCGTGACCACCTCGGACGTGCCGCCGGCGTCCGTGGGCAATGGAGCCGCCGCCGAGCAGCCCAGGGGGCTGGGCCTCGAAGTCCCCCTCGTCGAGGTCCTGGGGAGCCCCTCCATGCGAACGGATCGGCAGCGGGCCTTCGCGGCCCTCTATGCCCGCTGGGGGCTGCGTCTGTCGAGCGCGAGCGACGCCTGCGAGTTCGGTCGAGTCGCGGGGCTGCGTTGTCTGGCCCGCAGCGGGACCTGGGGTTTGCTGCGCCGGCTCGACTTGCCCGCGATCATCGAACTCCGCACCCTCTCCGGGGAGCGGTACTTCGCGGCCGTCGTGGCCCTGGACGATCAGCGGGCGACGCTCGACTTCGGCGGTCATGAGCTGGCGTTCCCGCTCGCGGAGATCGACCGCCACTGGAACGGCGCCTTCGTGCTGCTGTGGTCGGCGCCCTTCTCGAGCCCCGCGATCGTTCCCGGTCAGCGCGGCGCCGACGTGCAGTGGCTCCGGCGCCGATTGAGCAGTCTCGACGGCTCGTCCGGGACCGACCGGGGCGGCGACGTCTACGACGCGGACGTCATCCGAGGGGTCAAGGCCTTCCAGCGCAGCCGGCTCCTGGCCGACGACGGCGTGGCCGGTGAGGAGACCCTCGCCCATCTCAGCGCGGCGGTGCCCGAGGCCGGCCGGCCCCGGCTGTCGACGGGACTCAGGTAGGCGAGCATGTCGTACATCCTCGAGGCCCTGCGAAAAGTCGAGCGGCAGCGGAGGGCGCGCACGGTTCCCGACCTGGCTACCGTGCACAGCCCCTCGGGGGCCCGCCGTGTCTGGGTGCCGGTAATCCTCGCCGCGTTGCTCGTCAACGCCGGATTTCTGACGCTGTTGCTGTGGTATCGACCATGGGCCTCGTCCGGGCCCCCGCCCCCACTGGCCCAGGCGCCGGCGGCCGACGCCACGGGCACACCGCCGGCCATCTCGGGGGCGTCAGCGCCGGCGCCGCCCGTTGTCGCGTCCGTGCCAGCCCTCACGCCCGCGCCGCCCCTCACTCCTACGCCGAGCCCGGGTGCGACAAGCTCCGGATCCGGCTCCACCGCGGGTGTCGATTCGCCGGCGCAGCAGTCCAGCGCGGCGGTGCCCGAGGTACCCGTCTCCTCGGCGCCACGGGTCAGGATCACCGTGCCGGTCTCGCCGGGGGACGCGACGGCTCGCGACGCCGCGGCGCCGGAGCCGAGCGGCACGCCCGAGCGCCCGGTCGCCGATCCCGGATCATCGTCGCGACCTGCGCCAGGGCCGGCGGAGCCGGCCCCGAGCCCACGAGTTACGCCACAACCAGTTGAGCCGGCGCCCCGCGGCGCCGTCAGGACCGCGATTCCTGCCGATCTCCCCGCGCCGTTCCGGGCCGCCGTCTCGCAGCTCCGGCTGGAGGCCCTCGTGTACGCGGACAACCCCAAGGATCGGAAGGTCTTCATCAGCGGCCGCCGGTACGTGGAGGGGGACAAGCTCGACAGCGGTATCGTGGTGGAGCGGATCGTCGAGGAAGGCGTGGTCCTCAGCTACGCCGGCCAGCGTCATGTGCTGCGGCATTTCCGCTGAGCGCTGCGGCGAAGAGCTCCGGCCGGGCCGATGCGCGCCTTCGCCCGAACCACGCTTGCCGACGCCGTAGCCCGGCTCCGTCCCGGGATGAAGGTGCTGCTCCCGCCGGGCTGCGGCGAGCCCGTGGCCCTCGTCGCTGAAATCTGCCGACAGGCCGATCGACTGCGTGACCTCAGTCTCCTGACCGGACTCCATCTGGGCGAGTTCCCCTTCGCGCGTCCCGAGACGGCGGCGCTGCGTGTCGCCACCTGGCACATGTCGCCCCGCCTCGAAGAGGCGCGCCGCCGCGGTCGCCTGGAGTTCGTGCCGGCCCGCTACTTCGACCTCGCCCGAGACTTCGGTCACGGCGGGCGCTGGGCGCCGGACTGCGTGCTGCTCCACTGTGCGCCGGCCGATGCCCGGGGCTACCTGAGCCTGGGAGTGGCGGTGGGGCTCGCGCTGCCGGCCGCCCGGCGGGCCCCGCTGGTGCTCGCGCAGGTCAACCCCAACATGCCGCGGGCCCGCGGCAACGGCTATCTGCATCGCAGCCAGATCGACGCCTGGGTCGAGGTGGATGAGCCGCTG
>JBOHPM010000414.1:0-3487 GCA_050731715.1 Candidatus Rokuibacteriota bacterium | reverse complement strand
GGGTGGTCGAGTGCCAGCTCCATCCCCGCCAGGGACGCGTCAACTTCGTCACCGTGGAGATGGGCCGCGCGACCTTTCGTCCCGGCGAGATCCCGATGCGTGCGGGTGCCGCCGAGGCCGTGGGGGTAGCGCTGGAGCTGCCCGACGGTATCCGGGTGCAGGTGACGGCGGTCTCGGTCGGCAATCCGCACTGCGTGGTGTTCGTCGAGCGGTTGGACGAGGACGCCTGCCGGCGGCTCGGCCCCCAGCTCGAGACGCACGGCGCGTTTCCCAACCGCACCAACGTGCAGTTCGCGCGGGTGAGCGCGCGGGACGCGCTGGACATCCTGATCTGGGAGCGCGGCGCCGGCTACACGCTGGCCTCGGGCTCGTCCTCGTGTGGCGCCGCCGCCGCCGCCGTGCGCCAGGGGTTCTGCGACCACGGTCGTGTGGCCGTCCGCATGCCCGGCGGCGAGCTCGCCGTGCACGTGCGGCCCGACTGGTCGCTCCGCCTGGAGGGGCCAGTGGAAGAGAGCTGCACGGGCACACTCAGCCGGGAGTTCGTCGAGGCCCACGTCCTGAGCGCATGAACCGCGTCTGCGTCTTCGCGGGATCGTCACCCGGCGCCCGACCCGCGTACGCGGCAGCCGCGCGGGCGCTGGGGACGGAGCTGGTGCGCCGCCGCCTGGGGGTCGTCTATGGCGGCGGGTCCGTCGGCCTGATGGGAGTGCTCGCCGATACCGTCCTCGGTGAAGGCGGGGAGGTGGTCGGGGTCATCCCCAGGGGCCTGGCCGGCCGCGAGCTGGCCCATCCGAGCCTCACCGAGCTGCGCATCGTGGCCAGCATGCACGAGCGCAAGGCGCTCATGGCTTCGCTGGTCGACGGGTTCATCGCCCTGCCCGGCGGGCTGGGGACCTTCGAGGAGACGCTGGAGGTCCTGACGTGGTCCCAGCTCGGCATTCACCGCAAGCCGGTGGGCGTGCTGAACGTGGCCGGCTACTTCGACGGCTTGCGGGGCATGCTGGGCCACGCCGTTGTTGAAGGCTTCGTCCGGCGCGAATACCTGGCGCTGCTCCTCTTCGCCGAGCAACCACCGTCGCTGCTCGATGCGCTCGCCGCCTGGCAGCCCCCGGCAATCATCCGCGCCTGGGTCGATATCTAGGCCAGCGGTCCCGGAAGTCGAGATGGCGCCGCCGGCAGGCTTGGCCTATCTTGGAGGGCGCGATGACGCAACCCGTCGCGCCCCTCGATGGCACGGTCGACGTGCTGGAAAGCCATCGCGTCGACGTGCCGACGCTCGAGCGCTATCTCGCCGCCCACGTCGAGGGCTTCCGGGGCCCGCTCACGGTGCGTCAGTTCATGGGTGGGCAGTCCAACCCCACCTACTACCTGCGCGCGAGCAGCGGCGAGTACGTGCTCCGCCGAAAGCCGCCGGGTAAGCTCCTGCCCTCCGCGCATGCCGTGGAGCGCGAGTACCGGGTCATGACGGCGCTGGCCGGCAGCGGCGTGCCCGTGCCCCGCACGTACGCGCTGTGCGAGGACGCCGACGTCGCCGGCACGCCGTTCTACGTGATGGGATACGTGCCGGGTCGCGTCTTCAAGGATCCGAGGCTGCCCGAGGTGGGCCCGGCCGAGCGCTCGGGAATCTACGACGCCTTGTGCGACGTGTTGGCCCGGCTGCACACGGTGGACTGGCGGGCGGTGGGGCTGGAGGACTTCGGCCGGCCGGGGAACTATTTCGCGCGCCAGCTCCATCGCTGGGCGTCCCAGTACCGGGCGTCGGAGACGGAGAGCATCCCGGCCATGGAGGAGTTGATCGCCTGGTTGCCCGCCCACATCCCGCCGGGGGACGAGACGACGCTGGTGCACGGCGATTTCCGGCTGGGCAACATGCTGATTCACCCCAGCCAGCCGTGCATCGCTGCCGTGCTGGACTGGGAGCTTTCGACCCTCGGTCACCCGCTGGCGGATCTCGGCTACAACTGCCTACCTTTTCGGCTCCGCCACGAGCAGTTCGAGGGCTTTGCCGGACAGGAGCGGCCGGCCGGCATCCCGTCCGAGGAGGCCTATCTGGACGCCTACTGCCGGCGCACCGGCCGTCCGAGCGTCCCCCAGTGGGATTTCTACATCGCCTTCGCGATGTTCCGGCTGGCCGCGATCGCGCAGGGGATCATGGGCCGGGTGCTGGCCGGCACCGCCAACGACCCCAACGCCCGCGACCGCGGCCGCCGCGCCCGCCCGCTGGCCGAGGCGGCGTGGGCGCTGGTGCAGCGCGTCTTCGACGCGAGATGACGAAGCAGCGCGTCTCGAGGGAGTAGCGAGGCGGCCGGTGGCCAGCACCAGCCAGGCCGCCCCGAGAGCCGGTCGGCGCGGGCGCACAACTCCTCGAGCGCGAGCATCGGCCACACCTTGATGCCCCGAGCCTGGCCGAGAATCCGATCGCTGTACCCGTTCGAGTCTCGGTGGACCACCCCATGGAGTCGGGTCACTTCATCGAGGCCGTCGAGATCGTCCTGGAGACTGACCCGGTCCCGCACAAGGGGACCTATCGGTTTACTCCGGCCAATGGCCGCGCCCGGGTATCGTTCCCTATGCGCTCGGGCGTCGGCGGGCTCCTGACCGCGATCGTCACCTGCAGCAGGTACGGCCGCTTCGTCGAAAAGCGAGAGCTGCGGGTCGCCGGCGACGGTTGCGCCTCCCATCCGGACGTGGTGGCGAAGCAGCAACCGGAGAATCCGAGGCTCCGGGTGGTGGGGTCCATCCGGGTCGGTCAGATCGTCGATGTCCTGGCGAAGATGGATCACGACTCCGATACGGGGCTGCGGTTGAAGGACGGGCGGTACGTGCGGGTCCGTCGCGAGTTCTTCGTGAGAGAAATGCCCGCGTACCTGGGCCGTCACCGGATCAGCGAGTTCCGGTTCACGTCGGCCTTGAGCCCGAACCCGATCATCCGGTTCCCGCTGAAGGTGGCCGGTGCCGACACGCTCAGGGTGGTCTTCGTCAACAGCGAGGGACAGCAGTGGCAAGCCAGCGAGCTCATTCGGCCGAGTGCGTAGAGCGGACGCGGATCCGAGAGCGCCTGGCCGCGCTTCAGCGACGGCAGGCGCTCCCCCTCGTCGAGGGGGACGAGACGATCGAGCTCGTGCAGGAGCTCCGGGAGCGGCGGCGCGTTGGCGTCGGGCAGGCGGAAGCGGAGGACGGTGCTGGCGCGGTCGCCGTTGATGGTGGTCTTCACCGGAGTCGCGGCCACGAATCCGGCAAGCTGGTGCATCACCGCACGGACGAAGCCACGAAGCTCCCGCTGCTGGTAGCGGAAGGTGGCCTGGTCCTTCACCCGGCGGTCAGCCGCGGAGACGAGGTCCCAGATGGCGTCGGCGTCGTTCGCGTACACCGCGCGGCCATAGGCGAGCGCCACCTCTTCGGGCGGCAGCGTGCGGCCACAGCCAGCGACAAGTAGCCCCAGGCTGAGCAGCCAGCCGAGTCGGTATGTCGCTCTGTGGAGCGAGCG
>JBOHPM010000413.1:0-3495 GCA_050731715.1 Candidatus Rokuibacteriota bacterium | reverse complement strand
CCGGCGTCGTCACGGGCCGCCCGCAAGGCGGACCAGAACGGCGCGTCAACCACCGTGCCGGGATCGAGCGCGCAACGCCGCTCCAGGATGTCCGCGGGCACCTGCTGCGGGTCATCGACAACGTAGTCGTGGAGGATCTCGTCATACTGCTCGGCGAGCACCGTGTTGCCGGGATCGGCGCCGAGAACGACCAGGGTTCCGGTGGGCTCGGTGTCGAGGATGATCGTCGTCAAATCGGTGCGATAGCGCTGCAACACGGGGAGGATCTTGTAGACGTCACCGGTCCAGGCCCGGGTGCGTCGGTGGCGGGCGGCCTCTTCGATTTCCCGTGGCAACACGTCGTCGAACACGACCACGCTCGTCCAGTCCATGTAGCGCTCGACGTTGATGAAGTCCCGCAGAGCGAACTCAAAGAGATGCATTCCATCGATGAAGGCGAGGTCGACAGGCGTGCCGCCAAAATGCTCGAAGGGGTTGTCCCGCAGGAAAAAATCGTCGCTGGTGGCCCTGACGAGCTGCACGTCGCAGTGAATCTCCGAGATCACCGTGAACGCGGGATCGACGGCGACCGTCGGTACACGCGAGAGCGCCAGGCTGCGCCCCCTCTGGACACCGATCTCGAAGTACGTCCGAGGCCGGTAGACCTCATGCAGCATGCGGAGAAAATCATGACGCAGCAATAGCATTCTCCGCGAAGCCGAAAGGGACGAAGTCGGCGGGGAGTGTCTCGATGCGCCCGAGAATCGGCCGACCAGGGCGTTTCGTCAAGCCGTTTGTCATTGTGGAGGCGCTGTGGCAAGGTTGGCCCGCCTGGAGGAGCGAACCCGTGAGAGCTACAAGCTCCTGAGCTATCGGGCGGGCCGGGACGCCCGCGCCGGCCTTCTGGTCGCCGACAGGGTGTACGACGCCGCCCGGCTCACCCGCACCCCCGCCTACGCGAGCGTGCTGCACCTGCTCGAGGACTGGAGCCAGGCGAAGCGGGCGCTGGCCCAGGCCGCGAAGGCGATCGCGAGTGGAAAGATCCGGGCCACCGAGGTGGTGCTGGCGCGCACCCGGCTGCTGGCTCCGGTGCTCTATCCGGGGGCCATCTTCTGCGCCGGCGCCAACTACACCGACCGCGGGCTGGAGATGGCGCGGGCCCAGAACGCTCCGCCACCGCCTGATCCCCATCAGGTGGGCCTGGCGCCGTGGCACTTCATCAAGACCTCGCGCGGCTCGGTGGTGGGGCCGGGCGCCCGCGTCACGCTGCCGGCGTATTCCCAGAAGGTGGATTGGGAGGTCGAAGCTGGCCGCGGTGATCGGCCGTCCGGCAAAGGACGTGACGATCGAGCGGGCGCTCGACTCCTGGATCACGCCGGCCAGCGAGATCGCCGACCCCCAGAAGCTCGGCATGAGCTGTGGGGAGCCCCGGACCGGGGGCCGCCTCCGGCGCACCGATAATGGGGCGTTCTGTCCGCCAGGGCCTTTGTCCCGCCTATGCTCCTCACGCTCGTGACGTTCCTCGCCGGCAGCGCCTAGAGCTGGTACTACCTGCGCGATCGCTCACTGCTGCCCATCGCGCTGTCCCACGCCGCGCTCGGCGCGACGTATTTCTACTGGGCGCGGGGCGAGGATCTCGTGCAGCGCTGGCTAGGGGCGCTGTGAACTCTCGGCGCTGTCTGCCTTTCTCGGCATTGCACGAAGTGGTGGCGTGCTGTCATTCGGCTCGAGAATGATAGGACGTATTGCGCCGAGGTTCACTGCCTCGCGCCGAGCAGCGGAGGACGTAGGCGGAGCCGCGATTCCCTTCGTCGCCCGGCGCGCCGATCAGGAAGCGCCCGCTGGGACCGATCGCGACGGCGAAGCCGAAGAAATCGAGGGCCGTCCCGTCGCTGGCGGTGAGCTTGGCCTCCTCGGGCCATGCGCTGCCGCGGCGGTCGAAGACGTAGGCTGCGCCCTGTGCGTCGTTGGAGCCGACGTCGGCAGCGGGCGAGCCGACCAGAATGGTCATGCCGCGGATCGCGACGCCCTGGCCGAACACGTCGCCGGGGGCCCGATCGCCGGCGGTAAGCTTCTGCTGCTCGATCCAGACGGCCCCATCGCGGACGAAGACATAGGCGGGGCCGCGGCCGCCATCGTCGCTGGTGGCTCCGACAACGAAGGTATCGACGCTGAGCGCGGCGGCAAAGTCGAAGCCGTCCAGCGCGAGGCCGTCGCTGGCCGTGACCTTCTGTTGCTCCGTCCAGATCCCGTTGGTGCGCGTGAAGACGTAGGCTGAGCCGCGATTGCCATCGTCGCCCGGGGCGCCGACGACCAGCGTGTCGCCGTTGACCGCGACCGAGACACCGAACCGGTCGCCGGCCTGGCCGTCGCTCGCCACGAGCTTCTGCTCCTGCGCCCAGGTGCCGCCGTGCCGGGCGAAGACGTAGACGCTGTTGCTGCCGCCAAAGATCGAGCCGATAACGGCCGTGTTGCTTATGGCGACGGCCGAACCGAGGAAATCGCCGGCGGCGCCGTCATTCGGAGTGAGCTTGTCTTCCGCGGCGCGCGCCGGAGCGATCATCGCACCCGGCGCGAGGAGCGCGGTGAGGGTTACGAGGGCGATCATCGCGCACAGTTTGCTCATGACCATGGGATAAATTGAGATACCACGTCGTTTCCGACGTGTCGAGAGCATGCGCTTCAGCTCTTCCTGCCAGTCCTTCTTTTGGAACCAAGGATACTTCAGCAGTTCCTTGGCCCGGCACCCACGTCCGCGCCGGCTGGACGACCGGGGAGCTGCTCGCGGTGCGCGGGGACTGGGAGGAAGGGATCGAGCGGTGCCAGCGCGCTCTCGAGATCTCCCCCGATCCCCTCGACACCGCCAACGCCCGGGGACACCTGGGCTCGGCCTATCTCGAGGCGGGAGAGCCCGGCCAGGCCATTCCCTTCCTGGAGCAGGCGGTGCACCAGTTCGGGCAGTTCCGCGGCGGACAGGCCCACGGCTGGTACACGATGTTGCTCGGCGCGGCTCATCTCGCGAAGGGCGATCTGGAGGGGGCGCGCGCCCGCACCCTGGCGGCGGTGGACATCCTCGAGGCCGCGCAGTATCGACGCGGGATCGCCTGGGCCCGGCGCACGCTCGGCCCGATCGCCGAGCGGGCGGGCGCGCTGGCCGAGGCCGAAGAACGGCTGCAGGAGGCCCTCACGATCTTCACCGAGATCTCCGCCCGCTTCGAGGTGGCCCGCACCCACCTGGCCCTGGCCGAGCTGGCCCGGCGGCGGGGCGATGCTGGCGGCGCCGCGCAGCATCTTGGAGATCGCCTACGGTCTCTTCTGCGCGCTGGCCGTCCCCCGCTACGTCGAGCGGACCGAGCGGATGGCGGCGGAATTCGACGTGGCGCTGGCGAAGACGCCCGCGGAGCCGCGCGCGGGCGAGCACGCTCCCGAGCGCAAGCGCGTCTGAGCCGCGTGCTACCATCTGACCCCATGACGCACAAGGGCATGACCTTCGGCATCTTCCTGGCGCCGTTCCAC
>JBOHPM010000412.1:0-3499 GCA_050731715.1 Candidatus Rokuibacteriota bacterium | reverse complement strand
AGCGCGCCGGCGCCGAGCCAGCCGAGGCTCTGCGTGGTGGTGTTGACGCCGAGCACGGCACCGCGCACGCCGGCGGGCACCTCGCTGAGCGTCGCCATGAGCGCGGGCCGGCCCACGGCGTTCGCCAGCGTGTAGAGGAAGCCCAGCGCGATCGAGCCGCTGAGCCCCGGCTGCCACAGCAACAGGGGCAGCGCCAGCACGCCGGTGACGAGCGACGATGCGGCGAACGCCAGCGGGCGGTCGGGGACCCGGTCGGCCAGCGGCCCGCCGAGCATGTTGCCGGCCAGGTTGCCGGCCGCCACCAGGGCCAGCGCCACGGCCAGGCCCGTGAAGGACACGCCGTAGGTGGCGATGAGGTAGGTCGCCAGGTACACGGCCACCGCGACGAAGCACCCGCGCTCCATCGCGCTGGCGCCCAGCAGGGCCACCAGACGCCGGTCCATCACGGCGCGGAGCGAGATCGCCGCCGCCGGCCCTCCGCTCCCGCGATGGCCGCCGCGCGGCACGGTGAGCCAGAGCGGTGGGATGAGGGCCAGCATCGCCAGGCCCTGCAGGCCGATGGCCCCGCGCCAGTCCAGCCAGTTGGCGGCGAACGTCACCAGCGGTACACCGAAGACGAAGGACAGCGACTGACCGTTCATGACGGTGCCGAGCGCGCGCCCGCGCTCCGTGGACGGGACGTGGTCCGACACCGCCGCGAACATCACGGTCGTAAAGGCGCCGCCCCCGATTCCCCCGATCAGCTGGGCCCAGACCGCCACCGGGTACGAGGGCGCCAGCGCGAGCATGATCCGCGAGCCGCCCAGCACGAGCAGGCCGGCCAGGAGCACCGGCCGACGGCCGAGCCGGTCGGACGCGGGACCGGCCACCAGCGAAACGAGGCCCCAGGATACCGAGCTCACCGCGACGAGCGTCCCCACCAGGGCCAGGTCGGCCTGGAGGTCCTGCGCCATCGCCAGCAGGAACGGGGCGATGGCGATTCCGGCGCTGGTGGCCAGAAAGACGCCGCTGGTGAGGGCAGCGAGCGTGAGGCGGGACATTCGCGAACGGACTCTAGCACGGGTCCTTGCCAGTGGCCCGCGGGACGGCTACGCTCGGGCGGCGACGACGGCCCGGGAAAGGAGCTTCGATGGAGCGTGAGGCGACGGCAGCGCTGGCCCGGTTCGCGGCGACCCTGACGTACGACGACATCCCGGAGCAAACCCGCGAGGCCTGCAAGCGGCTGCTGCTCGATGCCCTGGCCTGCGCGCTGGCGGGGCACCGCGGCGACGAGACGCACCAGGTGGCCGCGCTGGCCGGGGCCCTGGCCCAGTCGCGTGAGAGCAGCATCATCGGGGGCGATCGGCTCTCGCTCGCGGGCGCCACGCTCCTGAACGGCTATCTGGTGACCGCCGTCACCATGTGCGACGTCCACCGCCCTACGGCCACCCACGTCACTCCTGAAGTCGTACCGCCGGCGCTCGCCATCGCCGAGCGTGACGCCCGGTCGGGTCGCGATCTGCTCGTCGCTCTCGCGGCGGGCTGCGAGACGACGACCAGGATCGGCGTGGGACTGGACTACGCGGCGTTCCGCGAGCGGGGCTGGCACGGGCCCGGCGTCATCGGTCCCTTCGGCGCCGCCGCGGCGGTGGGCCGGCTGCGCGGCTTCGACGCCGACACCATGGCCTCCGCGTTCGGCCTCGCGGGCAGCCAGGCGGCCGGCACCTACGCGGCGTGGGGAACGCCGACGGTCAAGTTCCACCAGTGCCGCGGCGCGCTGTCGGGGCTCCTGGCGGCCCTGCTCGCCGAGCAGAAGTTCTCGGCGACTCGCCGGTTCCTCACCGCCGCCGACGGGGGGTTGTACCAGAGCTACTCCAACGGCGGCCGCCCGGAGGCGGTCACCGATCGGCTCGCCGAGCGCTGGGAGCTGGAGCAGATCGCGCTGCGCCTGTGGCCGTCCGCCTCCGCCACCCAGGGCATGGTCACGGCGCTGTTCGATCTCGTCACCGCGCACCGGCTGACGCCGGCGCGGACCAAGCAGCTCCGCGTGTCGCTGGGCAAGGGCGCCTATGACCTGCACGCCGGCTTCTCGCGGTGGCAGGGAAAGTTCGAGGCGCTCCTCTCGGCCCACTATGCCGCCGCCGCGGTGCTGCACGATGGGGAGCTGTCGCTCGCCCAGTTCGAGCGGGAGCGCTACACGGACCCCACGCTGCAGCGGTTCGCCGCCCAGCAGGTGGAGGTGGCCTGCGATCCCACCCTGGCCGCCTCCCAGGCGGTGATCGAAGCGGACACCGCCGAGGGAACGACCCTCACCGTGCGGTGCGTGCATCCCCGAGGCGCGCCGGAGAATCCGCTGTCGTGGGCCGAGCTCGAGAAGAAGTTCCGAACGTACGCCCGCCCGCGGCTCCCTGACGCGCGGATCGAGCATGTGTTGCGCATCGTCTCGCACCTGGAGCGGCTCGACTCGACGCAGACGCTGATGGACCTGCTCAGGTCCGAGCGCGCGTAGTCTACTCCGCCGGGTGGCGGCCGCCGATGGCGGGCGGCCGATAGCCCAGGCCGGGCAGCTCCCAGACGCCGGCGCCACCCGGGCTCATATCCGCCGCGATGCTGGCATCGATCAGATAGGGCTTGCCCGCGGCGATCGCGTGCCGGACCGCGTCGCCCAGCTCGCCGGCTTTCTCCACGCGCGTACCCTCCACGCCGGCCGAGCGCGCCATGGCTGCGAAGTCCGGGCTATAGGGCTCGCTCGACTTGGGATAGTGGAAGTCGGTGACCAGCTCGCGCCCGCCCAGGTAGCCGCGCTGCAACCCCCGGATGGAGGCGTAGCTGTAGTTGTTCCAGACGACCCACACCACCGGGATGTCGTACTCGACGGCCGTGCCCAGCACGCTGGCGTGCATGAAGAAGGCGCCGTCGCCGCACACCGAGACGCACGGGCGATCGGGCGCGGCGAGCTTGGCCCCCAGCACGCCGGCCACGCCAAAGCCCATGGGCCCGAACCCCATCGAGCCGACGAGCGAGTCCGGCCGCCGGGGGCGGCAGAACTGCAGCAGCCAGTTGTGGTGAACCCCGATATCGCTGACCAGCACCGCGTCGGCGGGCAAGGCCCGGTCGATCTCGTGCGCCGCGCGCTGCGGGTGGATCGGCGTGGTGTCCGCAAGGTAGCCGGGCGCGGTGAACTCCTCCCACTGCTTGCGGTACCCGTCGATCGCGGCGAGCCACGCCGCACGGCCGGCCGCGCCGTCCCGGGGCCAGCGGCGCTGATCCAGCTCGGCCAGGACCTGACGCAGGAACGTGCGCACGTCCGCCATCAAGCCCAGCGCGACGGGGTAGTTGCGGGCGATCTCGTCGGGATCGATGTCCACGTGGATCAGCTTCGTGGGCGGGATGCTGAAAGAGTAGCCGGGGATCCAGCTGCTCGACGTCCGGTCGTCGAAGCGTACCCCCAGGGCCAGCAGCACGTCGGCCTGGCGGGCGGCGTGATTGGCCTGATAGGTCCCACTGCGCGAGACGAGCC
>JBOHPM010000411.1:0-3501 GCA_050731715.1 Candidatus Rokuibacteriota bacterium | reverse complement strand
CTGGCCAGCGTGGCGCGCAAGAACCGGCGAATCTGGGGCTCGTCCTCGATGAGGACGACCGCGGGCTCAGGCACTGGCGGGGACGGACGCGGGCGGTGTCTCGGCCAGCGGCAGCGTGAAGAGGAACGCCACCCCGCCCTCGGGGAGGTTCTGGGCCCAGATGCGCCCGTCGTGGGCCTTGACGATCCCGTAGCAGATCGCCAGGCCGAGCCCGGCGCCCCGACCCGGAGGGGACTGCCCGCGGAAGAACTTCTCGAAGACCTTGTCCTCCTGGCCCGGAGGTAACCCAGGGCCGCGATCGGCGATCTCCACGGTGACGGCGCGGTCGGTGGCGGTCGCGATGATCGCGATGGGGCTACCGGGTGGCGTGTACTTGATGGCGTTGTCGAGCAGGTTGACCAGGACCTGCTCGATGAGCACGTCGTCGATGGCCACCAGCGGCAGATCGGGTGGGACGCGCGTGGTGACCCGTCGATTGCCCAGACGCTTGCCGAGCCGGCTCAGCGCGGCCCCGATCACCTCTTCCAGCGGATGCCATTCCTTCCGGAGCTGCAGCGCCCCCGACTCGAGTCGCGTCATCTCCAACAGGTTTTGCACGAGCCGGTTGAGCCGCTCGGCCTCCTCACGGGCGGACTCCAGCAGCTCCTGGCGCATGGGAGCGTCCATCCGCGTGCCGTTTTCCAGGATCGCGCTGATGGCCCCGGTGATCGTGGTGAGGGGCGTGCGAAGGTCGTGGGAGACCGAGCTGAGCAGGGAGTTCCGCAGGCGTTCGCTTTCGATCCGCACCTGGGCATCCCGGGCCTCGTCGGCGAGGTTGGCGCGCTCGATGGCCAGCGCGGTCTGATTGCCGAAGGTTTCGAGCTGGTGGAGCTGCTCGGGCGCATCGAGGGCGTGACGATTGGCGGGCCGGACACCGAGCACCCCCACCGGTCCCTGGGAGGCGAGCAGGGGCAGGTAGAGGGCGGAGGCGCCGGGTAGCGTGGCCGTGCCGAGGCCGGCGAGCTGCCGGTGCTCGAAGACCCACCGGCTGACGCCGAGCTCGTTAGCATCCATCGCGTACTGCGCCGCCGGCGCGGGGACAAGCCGGCCGCCGGCGTCGGGCCGGAGCAGGACCACCTGACTGCGAAAGACCGTGCTGATGTGCCGCACCGCGATCGCCAGCAGCTCGTCGACACCTCGGGTGCTGGCCAGCTCGCGGCTCATCGCATAGAGGGCCGCGGTGCGCTCCTCGCGCTCGCGGGCCGCCTCGGCCTGGGTTCGAATGCGGATGGTCAAGCTGCTGATGACCACGGCCACCAGCAGCATGACCAGAAACGTCACCAGATATTCGGTGTCCGACACCGCGAAGGTCATATACGGCGGCACGAAGAAGAAGTCGAAGGCGGCCACGCTGAGCACCGAGGCCAGCAGCGAGGGCCCCCGGCTGCGGCGCATCGCCACCGCGACCACGCCGAGGAGGTACACCATGATCAGGTTGGACACCTCGAAGGACGGGAACATGAGCCAGGCCAACGTCGTCGACAGCGTCACGGCCGCTACGGCCTCGCCGTACCCCCGCCAATCGGTCTCGGCGGGCCGGGACCGCACGGGCACCGGGCCCTCCGCCTCGCGCTCGCCCGTGATCACGTAGATGTCGATGTCGCCGCTACCCTGCACGAGGGCGTCGACGATGGACCCGATGAGGATTCGCTTCCACAGCGGGCGCCGCGGCTTGCCCACGAGGATCTTGGTGACGTTGCGGTCGTGGGCGAAGGCGAGGATCGACTCGCTCATCGTCGGCCCCGGCAGCGTGGCCGTCTCCGCCCCGAGCTGTTCGGCCAGCCGCAGCGTCTGGATCACGCGGTCCCGCGCCTCGGCGGGCAGCCGCCGGTGCCCGGGCGTCTCCACGTAGGCGGTGATCCATTCCGCGCCCAGCCGCTCGGCCATTCGCTTGGCGCTCCGCACCAGCCGCGCCGCGTCCGGCGTGGGGCCGACGCACACCAGGAGCCGATCGGCGGCGGGCCACACCGTCCGGATCGCGTGCTCGCGCATGTAGACGCGCATCTGGGCGTCCACCCGCTCGGCGGTGGAGCGGAGCGCGAGCTCGCGCAGGGCGATCAGATTGCCCTTGCGGAAGAAATTGCGCACGGCTTCCTCGGCCTGCTCGGGCAAGTAGACCTTGCCGTCCTTGAACCGCTCCAGGAGATCGTCGGGCGGGAGGTCGATCAGCTCGACCCCGTCGGCCTGCTCGAGCACCGAGTCCGGCACGGTCTCCCGGACCACGACGCCGGTGATCTTGGCCACCACGTCGTTGAGGCTCTCCACGTGCTGGACGTTCATGGTCGTATACACGCTGATCCCGGCGTCGAGGAGCTCGAGCACGTCTTGCCAGCGCTTGGCGTGGCGGGAGTCTGGCGCATTGGTATGGGCCAGCTCGTCGACGAGAATCAGGGCGGGACGCCGGGCCAGGGCTCCGTCCAGGTCGAATTCCCGCAACGTCGCTCCCCGATACTCGGCGGCGCGGTCAGGGAGGACCTCCAGGCCTTCGAGCAGGGCTTGCGTTTCGGCCCTTCCGTGAGTCTCGACGTAGCCGACCACGACGCCCACACCGGCGGCCCGCTGCTCGCGCGCGGCCTCCAGCATGGCGTAGGTCTTGCCGACACCCGCGGCCGCGCCGAAGAACACCTTCAGCCGGCCGCGGTGCTTCCGCGCTTCCTCTTCCTTCACGCGAACCAGGAGGGCGTCGGGATCGGGCCGGGCCTCGCTCACGCTCCTTAGTGTAGCGCTCGGGGCCTTGGACCTCGACTCCAACCCAACGAAGCTCCTGGAGGTGGTCGAGACCGGCAAGCAGATGCTCATGACGCGGGGGGCGCTGACCACGTTCAGCATCGCCAACGACGTGGCCAAGTACTTCGCCATCATCCCGGCGGCCTTCGCCTCGACCTACCCGGTGCTCGACGCCCTCAACGTCATGCGCCTGGCCACGCACCAGAGCGCGATCCAGTCCGCCGTCATCTTCAACGCGCTCATCATCATCGCGCTGATCCCTCTGGCTCTGAAGGGCGTTCGCTACCGGCCGCTGGGGGCGGCCGCCGTGCTGCGCCGGCACGTCTGGGTCTACGGCATCGGGGGCATCCTGATCCCGTTCCCCGGCATCAAGCTGATCGACATGATCCTCGTCGCGCTCGGCCTGGTCTAGAGGAGCTTGCCCATGCTCACGCACGTGCACGCTGCGATCGTCTCCCTGGCTGTGTTCACCGTCGTCACCGGTCTGCTCTATCCCGTTCTCGTGACTGCCATCGCTCAGGTTCTGTTCCCGCATCGGGCCAACGGGAGCCTGATCATCAGGAATGGCAAGGCAGTCGGGTCCGAGCTCATCGGTCAGCCCTTCGACGACCCCAAGTACTTCTGGGGCCGCCCGTCGGCGACGGCGCCCTTCCCTTACAACGCCGGCGCCTCGTCGGGCTCGAACCTGGGGCCGACGAACGCGGCGCTCACCGCGGCGGGCAAGGGCCGCGTCGA
>JBOHPM010000410.1:0-3514 GCA_050731715.1 Candidatus Rokuibacteriota bacterium | reverse complement strand
GGCCACACGGTGGGATGGGAGATCCAGTGGTGGCCGATCGACACCCAGGCGAAGCCCATGCCGGCGGCAGCGCGGACCACCTCGATCGCCTCGTCGATGATGGCCGTGGGCGGACGGTCGGTCGGGCTCCAGAACGGCGTGAGATGGAAGCCGATGCGCATGGGCGACGGAACGTTAACTCGGGCGAGCGGGTGTGTCACGGGCTTCCGGTGGCGCGCACTTCACTGCGTCACTACGTTCAGCTTGAACGGCCGGATTGCCCGAATGGCGGCGAAGTCCCGCCCACTGCTCGTCACGACGGTGGCGCCGATGGAACGGGCCGACAGAGCGATCAAGACGTCATTCACCAGCGAGGATCCACTCCCGCCACGGTAGCCGCGCGATGCCTGAAGTGTTCGCAGCACGTGGCCCCCGTCCTCGTACACGCCGCCCGCCGGCACGAGGATGCGGTCCGCGCGCTCGAATGCCGCGACAACTCCACGCACGAGACCGCGATCCCGACGGGACAACGCCCCCGCGTACAGTTCGAGCACCACGACCGCGCTGAGATACTTCACGGCCTCCCGCTCGAACAGCACGGCCTCGTGCCGCCCGGCGTTCAGCCAGTCGATGTAGAGGTTCGTGTCGATGACGACACGGCGCATCTCAGAACATGCGCCGGAGCTTGCCCTTCCCTCGCGTCGCCCGAAGCGCGCGGTCGATGTCGGCTTCGGCCACAACGAGGTCAAGCGCGCGGTCGAGCGCCTCCGTCTCAGTCCGCGCTCCCAACGCCCGGCGCGCACGCTCGAGCTTGCGCTGGTCGAGCTGCACGTGCTTGTGTCGCAGTACGGTTGCCATGCCGGGCCCCCTCAGTTTCTGATGTACATAAGATACCGATTTATGAACATTCGTTCAAGGCCGACGGCCGGAGGACGGAACAGCGTGCACCCCCGAGGGGACCGACTGGAGAGTGCGGTCACAGACCTGCGGTCCCAGGACTGGCACCTGGGTGATCTCTGCGCTCTCCTTGCCGAGCGCGTCGGCCACGGCGTTGGCGATCGCCGCCGGGCCGGCGACGGCCGAGCCCTCGCCCGTGCCCTTGACCCCGAGCGCATTGAGCGGTGACGGCGAGTCGCAACTCGCCACGTCGATCATGGGCACCTCGTCGGCGCGCGGCAGCGCATAGTCCAGCAGCGTGCGCGTGAGGAGCTGGCCGCTGGCGTCGTAGAGGATCGCTTCCGAAAGCGCGGCGCCGATTCCCTGCACCACGCCGCCGTGCGTCTGCCCTTCCACGATCAGGGGGTTGATCTCGTGCCCGGCGTCGTGCACGGCGTGATAGCCGAGCACCTTCACGGCGCCGGTCTCGCGATCCACCTCGACCACTGCGACGTGGACGCCCGCCGCCCAGGTCACGCTGGCCGGGCTCACGTAGCGGGTGGCCGTAAGACCGGGCTCGCCCAGCTCGCGCACGATGTCTGCTCGCTGGGCCAGCATGGCCACGGCGCCGAGCGCCAGCGCCCGATCCGGCACACCTTTGACGAACGCGCGCCCGTCGGCCACGACGACGTCGTCGGGCGAGCACTCGAGCGCGCGCGCTGCCACCCGCCGGGACTTCTCGCGAACGTCGTCAGCGGCCTGGGCCACCGCGTTGCCGACGATCACCGCGATGCGGCTGGCGAAGGTGCCGGCGCCGGATGGGAAGCGCGCGGTATCGCCACCGACCACCGAGACCGACTCCAGCGGCACACCGAGCCGATCAGCGCAGATCTGGGCCAGCGTGGTCTCGTGCCCCTGGCCCTGGGATGGCGCGCCGGTGCTCACATGCACGCGACCGTCGCTGTCGATCCCGACGCAGGCCCCCTCGTGCGGGCCGATGCCCGTCGCCTCGCTGTAGGCCGCCACCCCGATGCCGAGCGCTCGCCCCTCCCGGCGCGCGGCATCCCGCCGGGCTGGAAACTCGGCGTAGCCGGCACGCTTCAACGCGGTCTCGAGGAGCGCCGGGTAGTCCCCGGAGTCGTGGACGAGCGGCATGCCGTCGCGGTAGGGCATGCGCCGGTCGTGCGGCATCTCGCCGGCGCCGATGAGGTTGCGGCGGCGCAGCTCGGCGGGCTCGAGGCCAGCCTGGCGGGCGGCGATGTCCAGGAGGCGCTCGGTCACGAACGTCGCCTGGGTCCGGCCGGCGCCGCGGTACGGCGCGGCCGGCACTTTGTGGGTGACCACGATGCGGCCTCGGCAGCGGAACGCCGGGATGCGGTAGAGGTTGAGCAGGTGAGGCGCGGTGACGCCGGCCACGACCGCGCCGCGCGGCAGATAGGCGCCCGCGTCGATCAGGAAGTCGTCCTCCAGCGCCAGAATCCTGCCGTCGGAATCGAGGGCCACGGTCATCGTGTGGAGCTGATCGCCCGCGTGGGCGGTGCTGCCGAAACTGCCCTCGCGCGTGTCGGCCCAGCGGACCGGCCGGCCCAGCCGGCGGGCCAGCGCGGCGACGATGACCTCTTCGGGGTACGTGGGGCCCTTGGTTCCGAAGCCGCCCCCAACGTCCGGCGCCGTCACCCGGACGGCGTCCACCGCGAGCCCTAGCGTCTCGGCCACGCGCTGCCGGACTCCGTAGGGCATCTGCGTGCTCGACCACAGGTGCAGCATCTCCGTCACCGGGTCCCAGCGTGCGGCCACCCCACGGGGCTCCAGCGGCAACGCCGTCAGCCGCCCGCACCGGAAGCGGCGGGTCACCACGTGGGTGGCGCGGGCCCGGGCGCCGTCGACGTCGCCTGTCTCCATCGTCACGGTGGCGGCGACATTCGTGCCCCAATCCGCGTGAACCAGAACGGCGTTCGGCTGCACCGCCTGCTCGAGATCGACCATGGCCGGCAGCCGCTCGTACTCCACCCGGACGGCCTCGGCACCATCGGCCGCCCGATAGGTATCGGTGGCGACGACGACGGCAACGGCCTCGCCGTCGAAGCGCGCGAGCCCGTCGGCCAGCGCCGACTGCCGGTACTGGCGCACGGTGCCACCGGGGACGGCCGGTGGCGGCAGGCAGCCGCGCAGCTCGGGCAGGTCAGCCAGGGCGAAGACGCCGACGATCCCGGGCAGGCGGCGCGCGGCCTCCGCGTCGATGCGGAGGACCTCGGCGTGGGCGTGAGGGCTCCGCACGACGGCGACGTGCAGGGCGCCGTCGAGGGGAACGTCGCTGACGTAGCGGCCACGGCCCGTCAGCAAGCGGAAGTCCTCACGGCGGCGGATCGGCTGGCCAATCATGCTGGGTTCCAGATACGTCGCCGCCGCCAGGCCGTCAAGGGCTGTGTGGAGCGCTCGCTCGGCGAGGGCCTCGCCTATCGCGCGGCGCGGATTGCGCCCCACATCGCGTCGGGTATCGCCGGCACGGGAATCACGGCGACCCCGAGCGGCGCGAGCGCATCCCCGATAGCGCTGGCGATCACGGCCGGCGCCGGCGTGGTACCCCCCTCCCCGCCCGCCTTCACGCCTAGCGCATTGGTCGGCGACGGCACCTCGTTCAACAGCGTCGCGAAGGACG
>JBOHPM010000409.1:0-3530 GCA_050731715.1 Candidatus Rokuibacteriota bacterium | reverse complement strand
ACCCCGTCTCGCACGGTCAGCGGCGGCTGCCGATCCGCAGCGCGGCCCCCGAGCTGGGCCAGGACAACGAAGCGATTCTCACGTCGCTCGGCTTCAGCAAGGAGCAGATCGCCGACCTGGCCCAGCGCGGAATCATCTGATGAAGGTGACGGCCCTCGAGCCCTACGTGCTGTCCGCGCCCCTGCCGCAGGCGGTCCGCACGTCGACCCACACGATCACCCGGGTGAGCGAGGTGATCGTCAAGCTCACGACGGACGCGGGCCTGGTGGGGATCGGCCAGGGTCATGGTCCGGACCTCGCCAACGTGAGCAGCATTCTGACCGCGCTGACCCCGCTCGTCGTCGGACAGGATCCGTTCGACACCGAGCGGATCTGGCAAGATGTGTTCGCCCTGAGCTATACGGGGGTACGAGGGGTGCCGGCGCTGGCCCGCCAGCAGCGCCCCCTGGTGACGGCCCTCAGCGCGATCGACATCGCGCTGTGGGACCTCAAGGGGAAAGCCATCGGTCGACCGGTCTGCGCCCTGCTGGGTGGCCCGCTGCGCCGGCGGGTGCCAGCCTACGTCACGGGCTTCTACTACCGGGATGGCGAGCGCCCGGACGATCTCCGACGCGAGGCCGCGCTGTACCTGGACCAGGGTTATCGTACGCTGAAGGTGAAAGTCGGGGGCCTGACGCCGGAGGGGGATGCCGAGCGGGTGGGCCGGATTCGCAAGGCGGTGGGAAGCGACGTCGCGATCATGCTCGATGCCAACCAGGGGTGGAATCTGCCGACGGCGATCCGCGCCGCAAACCTGTGCGCGGCCCACGACATTTTCTGGCTCGAGGATCCGATGCCCTGGTACGACGAGCGCCATACCTTGCAGCGCCTGAAGGCCGAGGCCTCCATTCCGATTGCCGCCGGCGAGACGGAGTTCAGCCCCTTCGGCCTGCGCACCATGTTGGCCGAGGGGCTCGTCGACTACCTGATCATCGACTCCACCTGGGCCGGGGGGCTGACGACCTGGCGCAAGGCGGCCGTCATGGCCGAGCTCTACCAGGTTCCCCTGGCGGCGCATCACGATCCCCAGATCCACGTCCATGCGGTGGCCGCCAGTCCCACCGGGTTCATCCTGGAATCGTTCGCCGATCCCACCCGCGACCCCCTGTGGTTCGAGCTCTTTCGCGAGCGCCCGGCGATCGTCGATGGCTTCATGGCCTTGCCCGAGGTGCCCGGGCTCGGGCTCGAGCTGCGCGACGAGACGCTGGAGAAGTACGGCGTGAAGCCCCGCTGAGCGACGTGTTGGCGATCGAGCCCATCACGCGGCTTTTCGACGCCGTGGTGGCGCTCCCGGGATCGAAGAGCTACTCGAACCGGGCCTTGCTGATCGCGGCCCTCGCCCGCGGGCGCTCGCAGATCGCGCAGGCCCTGTTCTCGGAGGACACCCGGTACATGCACCGGGCCCTGGAGGCGCTCGGCGTGCGGGTGCGGGCCGACGAGACGGCCCAAGCGTTCACCGTGGACGGCATCGACGGGCGCTTCCCCGTAACCGCGGCCACGCTGGAGGTCGGCAATGCCGGGACGGCCGCCCGCTTCCTGACCGCCGCGGTCGCGCTCGGCCACGGGACGTTCGTGGTCGACGGCTCGCCGGCGATGCGCAAGCGGCCGATCCAGCCGCTCCTCGACGGGCTCCGCGCGCTGGGGGTGGACGCGGTGAGCGGCGAGGGCACCGGCTGCCCGCCGGTGGTGGTGCGGGCCGACGGCCTGGCCGGGGGACGGGCGCGGATGCGCGGAGACATCTCGAGCCAGTATTTCAGCGCCCTGCTGATGGCGGCGCCCTACGCCCGGCACGATGTCGAGATCGAGGTCGAGGGCGAGCTCGTGTCGGCGCCGTACATCACCATGACGCTCTCCACCATGCAGGCCTTCGGCGTCCGCGCCGAGCGCGACGGCGACCGCTGGTTTCGCGTCGCGGCCGGTCAGCGCTACGAGGCGCGCCACTACCCCGTCGAGCCGGACGCCTCGGGGGCCTCCTATTTCTTTGCGGCGGCGGCGGTCACGGGCGGGCGCGTCGTGGTGCCACGGCTAGGCAGCCGGTCGGCCCAGGGCGACCTCGGGCTGCTCGACGTGCTCGCCCGCATGGGCTGCGATGTCACCATCGAGCCCGACGCCATCACCGTGCGGGGGCCGGCGCGGCTGCGCGCAGTCGATGCGGACTTCACGCACATGGGGGACGTGGCCACGACGCTGATGGCGATCGCCCCCTTCGCGGATGGCCCGGTGACCGTGCGAGGGATCGCCCAGACCCACTTCGAAGAGAGCGACCGCCCGGTGGCCGCCGCCACCGAGCTCCGACGCATGGGACTGCGTGTGGAGAGTGCCTGGGATTCGGTAACGATCCATCCCGGGCAGCCGCAGCCGTGCGATGTGCACACCTACGGCGATCATCGCATCGCCATGAGCTTCGCCGTCACCGGCCTGCGCGCGCCGGGCATCCGGATCCTCGATCCGGCCTGCGTGGCCAAGACCTTCCCGACCTTCTTCGAGGTGTTGCCCAGCCTGGGCACCGCCCGCTAGAAAGGAGCCCATCATGCCGCGCGTCACGCCCATCACCGGTAAAGCCGACATGCCCGCCGAGCACCAGGCCGTCGTCGACGGGGTATTAGAGGTCTTCGGTCGCGTGCGGGGGCCGTTCAGCATGCTGCTGCACAGCCCCGAGCTGGCCCAGCGGATGCTGCCTCTGGTCACGTTCTTCCGCGACGAGGGCGTCGTCGAGCCCCCGCTGCGCTCGGTCGCCATCCTGGCCGCCGTGCGCGAGCGCGAGGCCAAATACGTGTGGGCGGCCCAGGTCGCGGCGGCCCGCCGCCACGGCGTGCGCGAGGAGGTCATCGACCTCCTGCGGGCCAAGGGCGACGCCAGCAAGCTGGCCGCTGACGAGCGGGACGTCGTGACCTACGTCCGGCAGCTCATGCGCACGAACCGGATCGACCAGGCGGCCTTCGACGCGCTTCGGAAGGGCCATGCCGTGCAGTGGCTGGTGGAGCTGACGGCGACGGTGAACTGGTACGCGATGCTGTCGGGGATCGTCAACGCCTTCGAGGTCGACGCCCCGCCGGACGGCGACAAGCTGCCGGCCTAGCGCTCACGTCTGCTTGTAAAGCCGGCTGGCGTTGTCCCACAGCAGCTTGCGTTTGGTGTCGGGCTTGAGGCTCGACCACTTCATGATGTTGTCCACGGAATTGGGGAACTGGCACTCCGAGTGGGGGTAGTCGGAGGCGTACATCAGGACGTCGTCGCCCAGCACACCGGTGACGTAGTTGAACATCTCCTCGCCCTCGTGCCGTTCGATGCTGCAGAAGAAGCGCCCGCTCGTCAGATACGCGCTGGGGGGATGCTTGAGGGGTGCGATGCCGCCGACGTAGATGGCCTGCTCGTCCATGCGCTTGGCCCAGAAGGGGAGCCAGCCGAACCCGCACTCGAGCACGCCCATGCGCAAGCGGGGATAGCGATCCAGGATCCCGGCACCGATGAAGGCGGCCGTGAACCGCATG
>JBOHPM010000408.1:0-3533 GCA_050731715.1 Candidatus Rokuibacteriota bacterium | reverse complement strand
AAGAAGGTCTCGCTCGCCGACCTGATCGTCTTGGCGGGTTGCGCAGGCGTCGAGCAAGCCGCGAAGAAAGCCGGCCACGACGTGAAGGTCCCCTTCACGCCCGGACGCATGGACGCCTCACAGGAGCAAACCGATGTGGACTCCTTCGCCGTCCTCGAACCGGTCGCGGATGGCTTCCGGAACTACCTCAAGGGCCAGTTCCCGGTATCGGCCGAGGAGTTGCTGGTCGATCGGGCGCAATTGCTGACGCTGACCGCGCCCGAGATGACGGTTCTCGTCGGCGGCCTGCGCGCCTTGAACACCAACGTCGGACAGACGAAGCACGGCGTCTTTACCAAGCGGCCGGAAGCGCTGACCAACGACTTCTTCGTGAACCTGCTCGACATGGGCACGGAGTGGAAGGCGGCATCGGACGCCAAGGACGCGTTCGAAGGGCGCGATCGCAAGACGGGCGCGCTCAAGTGGACCGGCACGCGTGTCGATCTCGTCTTCGGCTCGAACTCCCAGCTCCGGGCCCTGGCGGAGGTCTACGGAAGCTCGGATGCGCAGGCGAAGTTCGTCCAGGACTTCGTCGCGGCCTGGACCAAGGTGATGAACCTCGATCGCTACGACCCGGCGTGATCTCGGAGCATAGGCCGTAAGGGTCTTGTGGTGAACAGCCTCGACGACGAGGGGTTAGCGGCCGTTGAAGCCGCTAGCCCCCTCACGGACCGGCCTCGGGTTTGCGGAAGATCGCGCAGTAGCTCTTCAGTGGCCCCCGACCAGGCCAGTCTTCGATGACCTTCACGAGCGTGAAGCCGCCGGCGGTGACCTCTTCGACCACGAGGCCGGCTGCCACGCCGTGGCCGGTCCGATTCCCCGGGGTGTCCTTCGGCGACCACGGCCACAGCCAGGAGAACATCGGCGGGAAGTCGATAATGGCGAGCACGCCGCCCGGTCGCAGGGCGCGCAAGAGGTCGAGGCTCGTCGCCGCGGGATCGCTCAGGTGGTGATAAACGCGGCGCAGGACCACGGCGTCACAGCAACTGGTGGGCAAGCCGGTATCGCGTGCACGGGCTTCCAGGATGGTCACGTTTCCCAGTTGGGCGGCCGCCACCCGCGCGCGAATCTGCTCCAGTGCCTCGGGGTCGATGTCGGTCGCGTAGACGCGCCCGCTCGGTCCGATCTCTGCCGCGAGCGCCACCGTCATCTCTCCCCGGCCGGCGCCGACATCAGCCACCGACATCCCCGGCGCGAGTGTCAGCTCGTGCCGGAGCCGAGGCATCTCCGGTCCGCTGGCACGGAAGCCAGGGCCACGCCAGTTGTGGCAGCCCAAGGCAACGACCGAGACCAACAACGCAATGGCCGCGAGACGCCTTCTTCTATTCATCGGCTGGCTCCGTTAGGGCTCTCGGGACTCGAGTCCGCTCGTGCGCTCAGAGCCACCGGCGCACGGAGGCCCTGTAGGCACGGTAGGTCGCCGCCCCCAACTTCGTCTCCAGGTACCGTTCCTCGCGCGCGACCACGCCGTAGCGGATCGTGATTGCCAAAGGCGGCATGAGCATCAGGGCCCACGGGCTTCGCGCGGCTATGCCGATGCCGCCGTAGAGGAGAAACATGCCGAGATAGATGGGATTGCGAGTCCAGCCGTGGATGCCGGTTGTCACCAGCACACGCGTGGGTTCGTTCGTGGGTACTGGCGTTCCTGCCCGGGAGAAGTTGCGAATACCCGCAGCTGCCAGCGCCAAACCGACGAGGATCATCGAGCCTGCGCTCATCCAGTAGGCCGGGTCGGTTCCCGGAACGGCGAACGGCCAAGGTAGCAGGCGATCGGAGGCGAGTCCGAGCAGAAGAGCGGCGAGAAAGAGCAGGGGCGGTCGCGCGATGGCCGCCTGCGATTCCCGTGTCGTTCACTTGCTGCCCAGCCGGTTCCAGACCCATGGCCGCTCCCGCGACTGTCGGGGCTACGAGGGACTCGTCCGGAAAAACGACAACCAGGGTGTCCCGTGATGCTTCCGCATCATGACAGCCTCGCTATCCCCTTAGCCTTCGTGCTCAAGGGGGCAACGCACGGGTTACAGATGATCGATCCTGAGGTCAGCGGCGTCAGTATTGCGGCGGCGAGTAGATGGTCACGAAGAAGAGCGGGAGGGCGCCCGCATTCTTCACGTGATGCTCGGCGCCGGCTCGCACGACGGCGAGCGCCCCTGGTCCACAGCGTTTCGTCGTTTCGCCGATGGTGATGGAGGCGTCCCCCTCGATGACATAGATGATCTGATCGCCGTCGTGGCGCTCGGGCGGACCGGCATCACGGCCGGGCTCGATCGTCATGACCGCCGTCTGCGTGATCCTGGTCTGCTGCAGCACCTGGAAGAAGGCGTCTCGATGCTGGAACACGTCCACGACGTCCATCGCATGACCTCCCGTCACCAATCCCGGCCAGTGCTCCGAGAATGACCTTGGCCAGGCTGCGCGTCCGGGAGACCCCTGAGGCGCTGCGAGGCCCAGTCGCAGGACATTCAGGTCTCCGATTGAGAGGGGCGGCGAGCCTGGGCCAAGGCGCGGTCGAACGCTGCCACCAGGTCGCGCCGATCCAGGGCTCGCTCCAGCTCCCGGAGCACGGCCCGCGCCCGAGCCGCATCGAGGCCGTCGCCCTGGGCACGGAGCACGGCGGTCACGTCCTCCAGGTCCTGAGGGCGTCCGGCCAGCACCTTCATAACGACCAGGTCGGGCGCGCTGACGACGGGGACGACCACGTCCTCGATCGTTCGCGCTTCGGCCTGGGCGAGGAACCGCTCCTCCAGCCCCGGTCCTGCGAGGATCACGTCGGCGGGCATCCGCGTCGGCCGGTGCACGACAGGAAGCACGCGGCTCGTCTCCGCGAAGGCGACAGGTTCGGACACCCGCGCTTCGAACCCGGCGGCGTCCAGCGCCGTCACCAGCTCGGCGACCGGACGATCCCCGAGGGCCACGGTGACGTCCACGTCGGCGCTCAGGCGCGCGGCTCCGTACAGGATGGCCGCCTGGGCGCCGAAAAGGTACCAGCGGACACCGATCGCGGTGAAGGCGCGACCGAGGTCTGCCAGGACGTCAGCGAGCGGCGAGCGGGCCGAACGCATGGGCGACGCAGTCGATCGCGCCCTTGAGGGCGATGTGGTGGGCCAGATCCTCGCGCCGCTCGCTGTCGGAGGGCCAGTCCGGGCGGACCCGACGCATGTGCTCCCAGAGCAGCCGGGAGATCTCGAGGGTGGCAGCGGGGCCGCGGCGCGCGAACTCGCGGGCCCAGTGCTCTCGCTCCAGAGAGGCCAGAGCGTCCCACGGACGTCGGAGGAAGGCCTGCACGTGCGTCGCATCCACACGCCCAGTCTATCGCGGATCAGCCCTCGTCCGCGCCAGGCCCTGCCCTCGTGCCGGCGCCACCAGTTCGCGAGGCGTCTGGCACAGCGCACCGATTCGGACCACCCTTCCGGCACCCTTCCGCGCTGCCGTGAGAGGACGAGAGGAGGACGGCCATGCACAAGATAGGAGCGTTGTTCGTGGGCGCGACGGCCCTC
>JBOHPM010000407.1:0-3551 GCA_050731715.1 Candidatus Rokuibacteriota bacterium | reverse complement strand
GTCGAGAGCATGACCGCGGCGTGGGCGGGCGCCAGCCTGTTCCTGGACGCGCTGCGGCTCCGCTGGCACCGCTACATCGTGAACTGGAGTAGCCACGATCAGCTGGCGGCGGCCGCCACGGTGCGGCACGCCGCGGGGGCGTGGCGGAATTGGCGTGAGCACTGGCCGCCCGGGCCGGGGCTGTGGGCCTGGGCGGCGCTGGTCGCGCTGGCGGGCATCATGACGTGGTCGCTCCGCCGCCGCGGCTGGTCGCCACGCTCGCCAGTCCGACGCGCGCCCGATTTCTACCGGCGGGCGCTCCGGACGTTGGCCCGGCGCGGCCTGCGCCCGCAGCTCGGCGAGACGGCCCGCGAGTTCGCCGGGCGTGTCGGTGGCGCCACGCCCACCTGCGCCCCGGAGTTCGCCCGGATCACCTCCGCCTACGAGGCCGTCCGCTTCGGGGCCCGCCAGCTCCTGCCCGCCGAGCAGTCGGAGATCGAAGGGTGCGTACGGGCGCTCGCGCGGTGATTCAAACGACCTAATTTCGGCCCTCGTCCTCCGTCACCTGTTGTCGGTCTCGGGAGCCATCGGCTATAAGTGAAGGGTGACAGTGCGCTCGCTCCTCGCCCGCGTCGGCCACGTGCTCAAGCAGCCTCTCTCTCGCGTGCAGGCGGTGATCGGCATCGCCGCCGGTCTCATCTCGATCAGCGGCGCCGTGTACTCGTCGATGCACGCCAGCCCGCCACCCCTGGCCCAGGGCGAGGTCGTGGCCATCGTCACTCAGGCGCGTTCGCTCAAACCCGTGGCCGGGGCCATCGTGGAGGTCTACACGCCCCGGGACGCCCTGGTCACCACGCTCAGCGCCCGCGAGGAGGGCCGGGTTCGCCACGCCCTCCGGGAAGGCGACTACAAGCTGCGCGTGTTCCACCCGCGCTATGGCGTCGAGATTCGTCAGGTGCAGGTGCAGGCCCGCCACGTCTCCGAGATTCGTATCGGCCTGCTGCCCCGAGTGCTGGCCCCGGCCTCCCCCAAGGTGGCCGCGGCCCCCGGTCCGAAGGCCGCCGCGGCCGACGAAGGCATCGTCAAGCAGTTCTTTCGCAAGCTGGGGTTCGACTGACCCCCGTCGCTCGACCATCCTGCTTCGTGGCGATGCAACAATAGACCTTCGCGGTAGCCCTGTGATCCGCACGCATCGGAAAAGAGCGCAGGTCAACCGTTCGAGATTCTGCGGGCGAAAGCTGCCGAGACCGGGCCTCGCGGAGGAGCATTCATGTCAACGCCGATCACCCGAGCCGCCACGAACTCGGCAGCCAGGTTGCCCACTCCGCACCCTAGATCGAGGACAGTCTGCCCGGCGAGTGAAGGGGGGGCATCAAGTACGGTAGGCCAGTCACGCCGGCCGAATTGCCGCTCGTACTCTCCGGCGAGGCTCATCGGCGGTCATTCGATGACTTGATCGGCCCGCAGCAGCACCGACTGAGGAATCGTCAGCCCGAGCGCCTTCGCCGTCTTGCGGTTGATCACCAGCTCGAATTTGGTCGGCTGCTGGACAGGGAGGTCGCCAGGCTTCGCGCCCTTGAGGATCTTGTCCACGTACGTCGCGGACCGTCGGAAGAGATCGCGGAAGTCCGGCCCGTAGGACATGAGGCCCCCGGAGCTTACGACAAACTCACTTTGGTGGTAAATGGCCGGTAGCCGGTGCTTGGCCGCGAATTCGACGAGGCGGGTTCTGTGCGCATAGAACAGCGGTGACGACGAGACGATGAGGGCCTCAGCCAGATTCTTTTGCACATCCGCCAACGCGGGCACGAAATCATCTGGGCGTTCTACCTTCAGCGCTTGCAGGCGCACGCCCAGGGATCGAGCCGCAGCCTCCGAGGCTTTCAACTGGACGCCCCCGTCGTAGGTCGGGTGAAAGAGGACAGCCACGCGAGAGACGTTCGGCAGCGTTTCCTTCACCAGTTCGATCCACTTCCCGGCTAGCTCGTCATTCTGCGTTGCGAACCCGGTGGCATTGCCGCCCGGTTTGGCGAGGCTCGCGACGAGGCCGAGCCTCACCGGGTCGGTGATGACCGGCATGACGATAGGGATTACCTTCGTTGCCTGTTTGGCGGCCACGGCTCCTTGGCTGCTCGCGACGATGATGTCCACCTTGAGGCGGACCAGGTCGGCGGCGAGGCCGGGGAGCTGTTCGTTTCGACCCTCCGCCCAGCGATACTCGACGATGATGTTTCGCCCTTCGACATAGCCATGCTCGCGGAGTCCCTGCTTGAACGCTTCGACAAAGGGGTCGGAAAACGAGCCCGCCAGCATGCCGATGCGGGGGATCTTCGCTGCCTCCTGCGCCCGGGCGGCAAGCGGTACAACGAGGGTCGGAAAGAGGGTGAGAACAGCCACGAATCTCCAGACTCGGTGCCGAGGCATCGAGCAAACGTTCCTCGGTCCGCCTGCCGCGATACACCGCGAGACGCTGCCAGATATCACCTGAGCCCCAGAGCTAGCTTCGGCTACCCGGCTTCACGGCCTGGCTGCCGGTGCGACACAGGGGACAGGACTCTGGCGACCAGGTGGTTGTGGTCACGCGCGCCAGGGCGACGTGGGGGACATCGAACTGCGCGGCGCCTCCGCTCCGGTCGATCAGCATTCCGACACCCACGGTCACGCCGCCGTGCGCGCCTACACACTCGATCACCTCGCGCGTGGAGCCGCCGGTGGTGACCACGTCCTCGACGACGAGGCAACGCTCGCCCGGGCTCAGGGCGAAGCCCCGGCGCAGGGTCATGACGCCGTTGTCGCGTTCGGTGAACAGGGCGCGGGTCCCGAGCGCGCGGGCGACCTCATGTGCCACCAGGATGCCCCCGATGGCGGGGGCCAGCACCACCCCCGCGGCGGCGTCCCGGAACGGCACGGCCAGGGCTTGCCCCAGCGCGGCGGCGAACTCCGGGTGCTGCAGGACGAGCGCCGATTGCAGATAGACGTCGGAGTGCAGCCCCGAGGTCAGGCGGAAGTGGCCGCGCAAGAGCGCGCTGGTCTTCTCGTAAAGGGCGAGCGTCTCGCGTTCAGTCATGCCCCCGCGCACTCTTCAAGAATCGCCCGGGCGGCGGCCGCGGGGTCGGGCGCGCCGGTGATCGGGCGACCCACCACGAGGTAGTCGGCCCCGGCGCGAATGGCCGCCGCCGGTGTGGCCGTCCTCACCTGGTCGTCGTTGAACTGGGGGGCCCCGAGATGGCCCCCCAGACCCCCCACCTCGCGCGGCGGCGCGACACCGGCCCCCAGACCCCCCACCTCGCGCGGCGGCGCGACACCGGCCCCCAGACCCCCCACCTCGCGCGGCGGCGCGACACCGGCCCCCGACCCGCGAATCCCGGGCGTGACGATCAGCCAGTCGCGACCGAGGTTGATCCGGAGCAGCCCGATCTCACGAGGCGAGGCGACGCACCCGTCCAGGCCGGCTTCACGGCAGAGTCGCGCCAGACGCAGCACCTGCGCGGGCACCGTGCTGGCCACGCCCAGCTCGACCTCGAGGGCCCGGCGGTCCAGGCTGGTGAGCACGGTGACGCCCAGGCAGAGCG
>JBOHPM010000406.1:0-3553 GCA_050731715.1 Candidatus Rokuibacteriota bacterium | reverse complement strand
GCTACGAGTGGGTCCGGCTGATCGGGTTCGGCCTGACCATGTCGTCGAGCACCTACGGCGCCACGTTCTACACGCTCATCGGGGCTCACGGTGTCCACGTACTGGCCGCACTGGGCTGGCTCACCGCCACGCTAGCGCTGCTCGCCCGGGGCGGGTTCGGCGAGGGACAGACGGCGGCGGTGCGGGCCTGCGCGCTGTACTGGCATTTCGTGGTCACGCTGTGGCCGATCCTCTACGTCTCGGTGTACCTGTCGTGAAGCGGGCCGTGCTCGTGGCGCTGGTCCTGACGCTGGCCCCCGCGGTCGCGCTCGCATGTCCGGGATGCCTCAGCTCCGCGTACGGGGACCGGACGTTCAACTGGGCCTTCCTGGGCCTGTTGGTCATGCCCTTCATCCTGGCCGCCGCCGTCGGTGGCATCCTCGCCTACGCCTACTCCCGCTCGCGCTCCCGTCGCCAACTCCCGGGCGGCCAGCTGGCGGGCGACTACCAACCAGAGGAGACGACATGAGCCAGGCTGCTGTGCATTCGGCGGTCGAGCCGGCCGAGACCCCGCTGACCCCGGAGAGCTGGGGAAAGCTGGGGATGTGGATCTTCCTGGTCGGCGATGCCGTGGGCTTTGGCACGCTGCTGGCGGCGTACGGCGCCATGCGGGCCACCAGCGCCGACTGGCCCAGCCCGATCGAGGTGCTCGGCATCAACCTGACGGCGTTCATGACGTTCCTGCTCATCTGCTCCAGCGTGACCATGGTCAAGGCGCTGGAGTGGCTCGGGCGTGGCGATCGCATTCGGGCCCGGACGTTCTTGGCGTACACCGCGATCGGGGGCGCGATCTTCGTGGGCCTGCAGGCCTACGAGTGGTCCAAGCTGATCCACGAAGGGCTGCACATCAACGGCAACCTCTGGGGCTCGAGCCTGTTCGGGACCACGTTCTTCCTGATCACGGGATTCCACGGCCTGCACGTCACCGGGGGTGTGATCTACCTGCTGGCGATGATCCGCTACGTGACCAACCGGCCCGACGCCATGGCCAGCTACAACGCCGTGGAGATCGCCGGGCTGTACTGGCACTTCGTCGACCTGGTCTGGATCATGGTGTTCACCTTCATGTATCTGCTCTAGGGGGCGGGACGCGATGACGGCGACGACGGCAGCCCACAAGCACCCCAACTACATGCTGATCTTCTGGTGGCTGGCCATCCTCACGGTCATCGAGCTGGCCGTGATCTTCCTGCCGCTCGGCAAGCTCACCATCGGCGTGCTCCTGGTGGCCCTGGCCCTCGGCAAGGCGGCCCTGGTGGCCATGTACTTCATGCACCTGCGCTTCGAGGTCCGCACCATGGGGCTCATCGCCGTCACACCCCTGGTCATCGCCACGCTCCTGGTGTTCCTGCTCCTGCCCGACGGGTTCGCCGTCGCTCACAAGAGCATCGTGAAGAAGCCGGCCGCGGCGGTGCCCGCCAAGCACTGACGTGAGCCGTGCCGGCCGAGCCGCTACTGGCCCGTGCCGCCCGGATCGCCGGGCGGGCCGTCCGCCTGCGCTGCCCTCGCTGCGGGGCGACGCCGCTGTTTCCGGGCGCGCCGCCGCGTCCGGAGCCGGGGGACCGGCGGGGGCCGGCGCGGCGTCTGTTCACGGGCTGGTTCGTCATGGAGCCGCAGTGCCTGCTCTGCGGCCTGCGCTACGAGCGGGCCCAGGGCTATTTCGTGGGGGCCATCTACATCAACTATGCGGTGACGGCGGGCATCGCGATGGGCGGCTACTTCCTGCTGCGGGCCTGGGCCGACCTGTCCACCGCGGCGCAGCTCGCGATCTGGGTGCCGTTTCTGCTTGTCTTCCCGCTCTGGTTCTTCCGCTGGAGCCGCAGCCTCTGGCTGGGGCTCATGCACGTCGTGAGCCCCGACGCGTGACGACTCCATGGCGCACGTTCGCTCGCGCGGCGAGAGTCGCTACGGTGCTTCTTACGATCGCGTTCACCGCGGCCCCGGCCCGCGCGAGCTACGAAGAGGGCGTCGTGCCCGAGGGCGGCGCCCTGAGCGGTGTCGTGAGGTTCGCGGGAACGCCGCCCAAGCTCGAGCCCCTCCGGGTCAACAAGAATCGGGAGGTGTGCGGCGAGTTCAAGGAATCGGAGGCCCTGGTGGTGGGTCCGGACCTCGGGGTGCTGGGCAGCGTCATCCTGATCGACGGGATCACCCGGGGCAAGAAGGCCGAGGGTCAGCTCCTCCTCGACAATCTCAAATGCCTGTTCGTGCCCCATGTCAGCGCCCTCATGGGAGGCACCCGGGCCCGTGTCCGCAACTCCGACGCGATCCTGCACAACACGCACGGCTTCCATGCCGCCAGCGCGGGGCGGCAGACGGTGTTCAACCTGGCCCTGCCCAGCGCCGGGCAGGTGACCGAGATCACCAAGAGGCTTACCCGGCCCGGCCCCGTTCGGGTCCTGTGTGACGCCCACCCCCACATGTTCGCCTGGGTGTACGTGCATACCAGCCCCTACGTCGCGGTCAGCGACGCGCGGGGGACCTATCGCATCGACGGTGTCCCGCCGGGGACGTACCGGGTCACGATGTGGCACGAAGGCTTCCGGCCCCGGGGCGTCGACCGGGACGGCCGCCCGCTGTACGACGAGTCCACGGTCGTGACCAAAGAGGTCACGATTCGGCCCCGCAGCACGAGCGCGGTCGATTTCGAGCTGCGGTAGTGCGAGGTGAGCCGCGCCGGGCGGCGAGCCGAGCGGTGAGATGGTTCGAAGATGTAACCGAGGAGGAAGCATGTACAGGCACATCTACGTTCCCGTCGACAACTCGGAGCACTCGAACCGGGCGATCGACCTCGCCGTGGAGCTGGGGCAGGCCTGGGGGGCGAGGCTGACGGGCTGTCACGTCTACGCCGCCCGGCTGCACGACTATCGCTTCAAGCAGATGGAGTACACGCTGCCCGAGGAGTACAAGGACGAGCAGGAGCTGGAGCGGCAGCGCAAGATCCACGACTCGCTCATCGCCATGGGGTTGCAGCTCATCTCCGACTCCTATCTCGACGTCATGGCCCGGAAGGCGGAGGCCGCCGGCCTGGCCTTCCGGGCCAAGACCTTCGACGGCAAGCACTACAAGGCGCTCATCGACGACGCCGCGGCCTCCGACTACGACCTGGTCATCATGGGCGCCCTGGGCATGGGCGCCGTCAAGGACAGCCAGCTGGGCTCCGTCACCGAGCGCTTCGTGCGTCGGATCACCACCGATACCCTGATCGTCCGCAATCACGACGCGCTCCGCGACCAGCAGGGGGCCATCGTGGTGGGCCTCGACGGCTCTCCCCAGTCGTTTCACGGCCTCAAGATCGGCATCGCGCTGAGCCGGGCCCTGGGTCGGTCCCTGCACGCGGTGGCCGTCTACGACCCATACCTCCACTACGCCATGTTCAACGGCATCGTGGGCGTCCTGAACGAGAAGGCCTCGAAGATCTTCCGGTTCAAGGAGCAGGAGCAGCTCCACGAGGAGATCATCGACACCGGGCTGGCCAAGATCTACCAGTCGCATCTGGAGATCGGGCGCAAGCTGG
>JBOHPM010000405.1:0-3566 GCA_050731715.1 Candidatus Rokuibacteriota bacterium | reverse complement strand
GCTCGCCGACCGCATCTATCGGCGGGTCGACTGGCGGTGGGCCCAGCCGAAGAAGCCCGCGATCAGCCTGGGCTGGCTGCCGGAAGCCGGATTCCTGAAATACGACTGGCGCGGCTACAACGAGGCCATGATCGTGTACCTCCTGGCTCTCGCCTCACCGACCTACCCGGTGGGCACGAACGCGTGGACGGAATGGACCAGCACGTACGACAGGCAGTGGGGGACGTTCTTCGGTCAGGAGTTCCTGGGCTTTCCCTCCCTGTTTGGTCATCAGTACACGCACGTGTGGACCGATTTTCGGGGCATCCGGGACGCGTACATGCGCAGACGCGGTCTCGACTACTTCGAGAACAGTCGGCGCGCCGTCTACGCCCAGCAGGCGTATGCCATCGCCAATCCCCGGCGGTGCCGGGACTACGGGGAGACTGTCTGGGGGATCACCGCCAGCGACGGGCCGGCCGACATCGTGGTCGAGGACGCCAACGGGCGCCGAGTGTTCCGGAGCTACACGGCGCGCGGCATCGACCCCACGGGCATGCGCGACGATTGCACCCTGGCGCCGACGGCGGTCGTCGCCTCGCTGCCCTTCGCGCCGGAGATCGTCATCCCGGCGACCCTGGAGATGAACCGGCGCTTCGGCCAGCACATATACTCGAAGTATGGCTTCCTGGATGCGTTCAACCGGACGTTCACCTTTGACTTCGAGTTTCGCCTCCGGCACGGACGGCAAGTCCCCGCCTTCGGCTGGGTCAACGGCGACTACCTCGGGATCGACCAGGGAGCCATGCTGGCCATGATCGAGAACTACCGCACCGGGCTGATCTGGCGCGTGATGCGCAAGAATCCGTACCTGCGTCGCGGCCTGGAGCGCGCCGGCTTCGCGGGGGGCTGGCTCGCCCGGCCCGGTGACTAGCGGCCGGACGACGCCGCCCCGCGCCGCCGTCCTCGTCGTCATCGGTGCGCTGTGGCTCGCGGCGGGCTGCCGCTCGCCCTCCTCGGGGGAGACCGTCCTCCGATTCTGGGCCATGGGCCGTGAGGGTGAGGTGGTGACCGAGCTCCTCCCCGAATTCACCCGCGCCAACCCCGATATCCACGTCAAGGTGCAGCAGGTGCCGTGGACCGCCGCCCACGAAAAACTCCTCACCGCATTCGCCGGAGACGCCACCCCCGATCTCTGCCAGCTCGGCAACACGTGGATCCCGGAGCTCGTCGCGCTGAACGCGCTCGAGCCGCTCGATCGGTATGCGGCGGCCTCGCCGATCGTCCGCGCCGACGACTATTTTCCCGGGATCTGGGACACGAACCGGATCGAGGGAACGTTGTATGGTGTACCGTGGTACGTGGACACGCGCCTGGTGTTCTATCGTCGTGATGTGTTGGGGCAGGCCGGGTTCTCCGCGCCGCCAAGGTCCTGGCCGGAATGGAAACGGATGCTGGCCGCGGTCGCCGAGCATGGGGCTCCTGAGCGCTACGCGATGTTGCTGCCGCTCAACGAGTCCGAGCCTCTGCTTGCGCTCGCCTTGCAGCAGGACGAGCCCCTCCTGCGCGAGGACGGCCGCTGGGGCAACTTCGCCGGCGCCGGCTTCCGCCGGGCGCTGGCGTTCTATCTCGAGATGTTCCAGCGGGGCTGGGCACCGCGGCTGGCCCATGCCGCCATCTCCAACGTGTGGCACGAGTTCGGCCGTGGCCGGTTCGCCTTCTACATCTCCGGCCCCTGGAACATCGGCGAGCTCCAGCGCCGGCTGCCGGCGGAATTCCAGGATACGTGGATGACGGCTCCCCTGCCCGGGCCGGACGGTCCCGGCGCCTCGATTGCCGGCGGCTCGAGTCTGGTCGTGTTCCGCGCCTCTCGCCACCAGCCGGCCGCCTGGCGCCTCATCGAGTTCCTCTCGCAGCCGGTGGTCCAGCGCCGCTTCCATGCGCTGACCGGCAACCTGCCCCCGCGGCGCGCCACGTGGAACGATCCGGGACTGGCGGCCGACCTCCCGGCGCGCGCGTTCCGCGCGCAGCTGGAGCGCGTCAAGCCAGCGCCCCGGGTGCCCGAGTGGGAGCGCATCGCCACCGAGATGCGCCTGGTAGCCGAGCGCGCCGTGCACGGCGAGCTGTCGGTGGATCAGGCCGCCCGGGAGCTCGACGCGCGCGCCGACCGGATCCTCGAGAAGCGGCGCTGGCTCCTCGCGCGGAAAGGTGCCCGGTGAGCCGGGCGGGCGCCGCCTGGTGCTTCGTCGCGCCCGCCCTGCTGATCATCGGCGTGTTCTTCGTGCTGCCCGTTGTCGCGGCGCTGGCCATGAGCCTCACCGACTTCGACATCTACGCGCTGGCCGATCTCCAGAATCTGCGCCTGGTCGGCCTCCAGAACTATGCCCGGCTGCTCGAGACGCCGCTCTTCTGGCAAGCCTTCGGAAACACGCTCTATTTCGTCGTCATCGGCGTGCCGCTGTCGATCGCCACCTCGTTCGGGGCCGCCCTGCTGCTCCACTCCCGGCTGGTCAGGTTCCGGGCCTTCTTTCGCACCGCGCTCTTCGCTCCCGTCGTCACCACGCTGGTCGCCGTTGCCGTCATCTGGCGCTACCTCTTCAACCCCCAGTACGGATTGCTCAACTACGGGCTGGGCCGCCTCGGTATTCCTCCCATCGACTGGCTCGGTGATCCGCACTGGGCGATGCCGGCCATCATCGTCTTCGCGGTGTGGAAGAACTTCGGCTACAACATGATCATCCTCCTGGCCGGGCTGCAGAGCATCCCGGAACCGCTCTACGAGGCCGCCCGGATCGACGGCGCGTCGACATGGCGGCAGTTCCGTCACGTCACCTTGCCGATGCTCGCCCCCATCGTGGCGCTGGTGAACATTCTCACCATTGCCGGCTACTTCCAGCTCTTTGCCGAGCCGTACGTGATGACCCAGGGAGGCCCGCTGCAGAGCACCGTGAGCGTGCTCTACTTCATGTACGAGGAAGGCTTCAAGTGGTGGAACCTGGGCTCGGCGTCGGCCGTGGCCTTCCTGCTGTTCCTGTTCATCCTCTGTGTGACGACAGTGCAGCTGCGGCTCGCGCGATGGGAGTCGGCCGCCTGATGCCGGGTCTGGCCGGGCTCTTCGTCAACGGACTCCTGCTGGGTGCCGTCACCCTCACGCTCCTGCCGCTCGCATGGATGGTCTCCGTGTCGCTGATGTCGCCCGGTGAGGCGAGTACGTTCCCGCCTCCGCTGCTACCCCGTCGGGCTACGTTGATGAACTACCGCGAGCTCTTTGCCCAGGCGGGCATGGGGCGCTACCTGGTGAACAGCGTCGTGCTGACGACGGCGGTGACGCTGGCGTCGCTGCTCGTCAACGTGGCCGCTGGCTACGCCTTCGCCAAGCTGCGCTTTGCCGGCCGGGACCGGATCTTCAAGCTGCTCCTCGGCGCGCTCGTGATCCCCTCGCAGGTGGCCATGGTGCCGCTCTTCCTGCTCCTCAAGCATCTCGGGCTCGTGAACTCCTATGGCGGGGTGATCGTCCCGGCCCTGGCCAGCATCTTCGGCATTTTCGTGGTGCGCCAGTACGCGCTGACCGTTCCCGACGACCTGCT
>JBOHPM010000404.1:0-3567 GCA_050731715.1 Candidatus Rokuibacteriota bacterium | reverse complement strand
CGGCAGCCTGCACGAGGAACTTGGCCCCCGTCACCGTCCCCGCCGCCCCGTGAAAGGTCAGTGAGGCGGTCACGCGTCGCTCATCGCCGGGGGAAGACCGGCCGCGCGCCCGCCGCCGACGGCGGCCTGGGGGAACTCGAAGGTTTCTCGCACGGCGCCCGCCGTGCCCATCGCCACCAGCCGGGCAATGTCCAGACGCTCCTCGGCCGCGCGGATCTCGTTCACGCTCACCCGCGTGGATGGGTGCCGGGGGACGAACAGCGTGCAGCAGTCGGCGTCGGGCTCGATGGAGATCTCAAAGGTGCCGAGGCGCTGAGCTTCACCCGTGATCTCGAGCTTGTCCATGCCGACCAGTGGGCGGAGCAGGGGCAGCTCGGCTACCTCGTCGATCCGGGCGAGGTTGGTGAGCGTCTGCGAGGCCACCTGACCCAGGCTCTCGCCGGTGGTCAGGGCCTGGACCCCCATGAGCCGGCCCAGGGCCTCGGCGATCCGCACCATCATCCGCCGGTACACGACCACGCGGACCGGCGGCGGCACGCTGAGCACGACTTCCCGCTGGATCTCTCCCAGCGGCACGAGCAGCAGCTCGGAGCGGTACTGCCACGGGGTCAGGCGCTCGACGAGCGCGCGGGCCTTGGCCTGCGAGGTCGCCGGCAGGTACGGAACACTGTGGAAGTGCACGAAGATCACCCGGCAGCCGCGCTTCATCATCCGCCAGGCCGCCACCGGCGAGTCGATGCCCCCCGACAGCAGGGCCGCCACCGTTCCGCTGACCCCCACCGGCAGGCCGCCCGGGCCGGGAACCCGATCGGCGTAGACAAAGGTCTCGGCGGGCAGGACCTCGACGTGGATCTCCAGCTCGGGATCGCGCAGGTTCACCCGGATCGCGCCCTCGCGGCCGGCAAGGACGAAAGCGCCGAGCTCACGGTTCAGCTCCACCGACGTCAGCGGGTAGCTCCTGAACGCCCGCCGGGCCGACATCCGGAACGTGCGGAAGACCCGATCACCAACGATCCGAGCCACCGCCGGCTTCATGGCTTCTACCGAAGACGGCACCCGGTAGGCGACGGCAACGCTGCTGATACCGCACACGCGCGCCGCACGATCGCGCACGGCCTCGGCGGCCTCGGCCTGGTCGAACTCGAGCAGGATCCGGCCGGGAAGCTGACGGACGGCCACGCCGCCGAGGTCGGCGGTGGCCCGGGCCAGGTTGCGGACAAGGTGGCGCAGGAACAGCGGGCGGTTGCCCCGCTTCAGGCTGATCTCGTTGTAGTGGACGATGACGCCGGCGCGCATCGTAGGTTCAGTAGAGAGATCCGGGGAACGTCGACACGCCCGCCCGCCGTCCGGGCACCCGATACATCTTCACGCCAGCCCCGGCGCCGGCAAACGGCTCGCCGAGGATCCCGTCGTGGATGGCCCAGCTCCGCCCGCGTACCGAGCCCTCGCATCCCCGGCGCCGAAACGGCGTGGAGCCGTCCAGGCGCCCCCACAGGTCGCCACCCGACTGGAATCCGGCGTGGATCCGGTCCATGCGGTCCCGTCCCACGAAGTAGTCGCAGCCATGCCGCTCGTACAGCAGCGCCGAATGATAGAAGAGCGGCTCGACGAGATAGAAGTCGCGCCCGAGGAGCCGGCAGAACTCATCCATCGATTCCAGCACTCGACCCAGCATCCTGAGGCCCCGGCGCACCTGCCCCGGGGCCAATCCGTCGGTCAACGCCCGCGCTTCTTCGGCCAGGTTGCGCGAGGCTGTCCCCAGCAGCGTGTCGTGGCCTTCGTCGTCACGGTCGATACTGTAGCGCGGGGCCTCGGGGTCGTTGACCTGAACCAGCGCCAGCTCGGGGACGCCGAAGGCGGCAGACATGCCGATGTCGACGAGCAGCACGGGATCGCGATCCTGCTCGCGCGCCCGCAGCTCCACCCGGGCCCAGGGCTTGTCCTCGGTGGCGGTCACTCGCAGCCGCCGCTCACCGTCTGGGCCCTCGAGCCGCTGGGGATGGACGCCGAAGCGCGTGAGGAGCTCGTCGGGGATCAAGCGGACATAGAGCCGCTCGCGGACACCCAGGGGTAGCGCGTTGAGGCCCAGGATGGAGCTCATCCCCCACCCCGCGCAGCGAGGGCCCGGGCCCGCTCCAGCTCCTCGGGCGTGTTGACGTTCATGAAGACGACGGCGGGGTCCCCGTAGAGGGTCAGCTCGGCCTCCTCGATGACGGCCACCCGGACCGCGCCGAAGAAATCGGTGATCTTGAGCCGGCCCTGGCTCAACCGCTCCTGCATCGGGGCCAGGCAGGCCTTGCCGTACACCGCGTGCAGCGTCTCGTACTGGCCGGCGATTCGCGGGATGACCACGTCGCCCGTACCGGCCCGGTCGACCAGCAGCCGCACGATCTCCGGATGGAGAAACGGCATGTCGCAGGCGACCGTGAGGGCGGCATCGCCGGACGCGACCGTCAAGCCGGAGTAGATTCCCCCCAGCGAGCCGTGATCGGGATAGATGTCGGGGACCATCGCCTGACCGAGGAACGCGTAGAGCTCCGGGGTGTTGGTCACGACGAGCAGATCGTCGACCGCGGGTTCGAGCGCCATCATCACCCGCTCGATGATCCGGCGGCCCGAGAGATCGAGCAGGGCCTTGGGCCGGCCGCCCATGCGGGTGCTCTTGCCCCCAGCCTGGATGACCCCCGTGACCCTCACAGGCGAAGCGCCCCCTGCCGCAGCACACGCGGCGTGCTGCCGGTCACGTCGAGCACCGTCGAGGGCAAGCCGCCAGCCGTCGCTCCCGCATCGAGCACCAGCCCCAGGCCCGCGGCGAAGTGGCTCACCACCTCGGCCGCGCTGGTCGGTGCGGGCGCGCCCGACGGGTTGGCGCTGGGCGCCGTAAGAGGCCCGGCCAGCCCGGTCACCAGGGCAATGGCGACGGCGTGGGATGACAGACGCACACCGATCGTCGCCGTTCCCGCGGTGAGCTCGGCCGGCAGCCCTGCTCGCGCCGGAAGCACGAGCGTGAGCGCGCCCGGCCAGTAGCGCGCCATCAGCGCCCGGGCCTGCTCTCCGACCACGGCGATACGCTCGGCCATGGCCACCGAGTCGACGAGCACCAGCAGGGGCTTGGACGACTCTCGCCCCTTGAGTTCGAAGACCCGCTTCACCGCGCTGGCGTCGAGCGCGGCGGCGCCCAGCCCGTAGAAGGTCTCGGTCGGGAACGCGATGAGACCACCCGCCTTCAGCACCTCGAGCGCTTGCTCAAGAGCCTTACCGGAAAGCCCTGTTGAATCAACCTTCAGGACCTCCGTACTACCTCCGCGCCTTCATCTGCTCGGCGACGCGCCGCGCGCGCTCCTCGACCTCATCGGCGAGGGCCTTGCGATACGCGGCGAGCCTCTGGGCCAGCCCGGGGTCGCTCCCGGCGATGATCTGCGCCGCCAGGATGGCAGCGTTGGCCGCGCCCCAGGGCCCGATCGCTACGGTCGCCACAGGCACGCCCTTCGGCATCTGGACGATGGCCAGCAGAGCGTCGAGCCCGCTCAGCGGGGTGGCGGCGAGCGGCACCCCGATGACCGGGAG